>CAJWOS010000294.1 GCA_913044235.1 uncultured Pseudomonadota bacterium | reverse complement strand
GCTCTCCAGCTCGCCGATGCGGGGACCTTTTCGTCCGGTCTTGAGTGTGGCGAAGGCCCAGCTGGCACGGGTTCCGAAGGCCAGCGGGCGGGTCCGACCGCGCTCGAAGGTGGTGACCATCCAGGCGAGGTAGCTGCGAGCGGCTTCAGAGTCTCCGCCAAAGGGGCGGAATGCGTGCACAGATGGTCCTTTTCGGGTGGTACCGGTCGAAGCGACGACCGCTCGAGTGGGCGCGCCGGACGCGGTGAGCAGCACTGCCTGAAGCCATATTTTCAGGAGCTTCCGGCCATCAACCTGACCGATGATCAGCTCGGTCACGCATCGCTCGCCGACATTCGGGATGGTGGCTGCGATCGAGGCTCCCGGAACCACTTCGACCTCTACCGCTCGTGCCGGTGCATGGGTTCGAAATGGAGCCAGCAGCTCTGCAGCGACAGCGACTGGCCCCCAGGCGTCGGCCACCGCCATGCGACCGGGCGTACCGGGGGGCAGGAGACCACGCGCAGCACGACGCTGGTAGACATGGTCGGGGATGTCTTCGGCATCGTCGAACACGGCTTTCATCAAGGCCGACTGCAGGCCATACCGGTCGAGCGGATCGAGCTCGATGGGTTCACGGTGGTCGAGCTCCGTGTGACGCTCGCGGAGCCACAGCCCGAGCCCGCGCTCCACCAACCAGGCCACGGGCTGCCGCCAGAAGCGCTCCAGATCCGTGAGGTCGGTGATCGTTCCGGGCGCCTGCGGGGGCAAGCTGTGGGCGGAGGGCCAGAAGGGTCGAGAAGGTCGCGCGGTGCCGCGCAGGCTTCGAGCGCTGCTCTCCATGCGGCGGTCAAATGACCATCGACGCGTAGCGAGGCGATGCGTTGCGGCTTGGGTGGATGATGTGGTGGGTGCGAGTCCGCCGCGCTCAAGGTTGCGGCTGCTGAAGGCTTGGAGTGGGTGCTGAATCGTGATGTGATGGCGAATCGAGTCCCATCCATGAGGTGGCAGGAAGCTCGCCTCGATGATGTCGACGAGCTCTCCGATTGGCACTGCTGGAGCGACGGCTTCATTGGTTCGGATGTCTCGCCCCGTCCAGAAGACAAGGAACGCATCTCTGGCTGCCATCAGTGCTTCTAGGAGAAGGTAGCGATCCTCGTCGCGGGGATCTCGGTCCCCTACGTGGGGGTGCGACGTGGTCGGGTCGAAGCCAGAAGTGCGTGTGGTTCGGGGGAACTCGGCGTCGTCCATTCCGAGTAGACACACCACGCGTGCGGGAACCCCGCGCTCGGGCAGGAGGGAACAGAAGGTGACGGCGCCGGTTTGTTGCCCCAGTGCTCCACTCTCGGCACCCAGTGGCCCCTCAAGCCAGGCTGCCACAGCCGATGCGCTGAGGTGAAGGGGGGCTGTTTCGGCTTCGTTGGCGGCGACGACCTCCCCAAGACTGTCGATGGCGGTGCGCACCTGCCGGATGCGGAAGCCGGCCGCGGTTGTGGGGGCCACCATTCGGTCGAGCGCATCATGAAGAACAGCGACCCACTCCAGGGGCGTGCGTGGCTCCGTCAGTCGTTGAACCAGATCGCTCAACACCGCGAGAAAGTCGAGCAGGTGACCCACAAGGCGGAACGAGACGCCACTTGCATGCGCTTCGGGCAGGACTCCGAGGGGCAGTGGCCCGTCGGGCGTTTCATCCATCACCACACCCATGGCGAGACGCTCCAGGCCGAAACGCCAGGTGCAGAGGGGGTCGGCAGGTTGTGCAAACGCAACCCGATGATCGGCATCGCGGCCCCAGCGAGCCCCGGATGCTGCAACGAGGTCGAGAACCCCTGGGAGGTCGTCGGGAGAGAGGTGGAAGCGTGTGCGTACCGGCTCGAGCGACAGGAAGTCGAGCACCGATGGTGCATCGAGGCGACTCGGAACCATGGCGAGCAGGCGCAGAAGTACATCTGCGACCGGATTCAGCTCACGTACGGTGCGGTCGGTCACCCGAGCGGGGATGCGGGGGGGCGCGCCGGGACTCCCGGCAGGCTCGAACACCGCCGATACGAGCGGGGCCACCTTCTGGATGTCGGGACAGAGCACCACCACATCGCGGGGGCGCAGTCCGGGGTCGGCATCGAAGCGGTCGAGCAGGGCGTCTCGGAGCGCTTCGAGCTGGCGGGTCAGTCCGTAGCAGGAGTGAAGCTGGATGGATGTGTCGTTGGTTCGCAGCCGCCGGCGCTCAAAGTCGTCCAGACGAACCTTGTGGTCTGCCGGGTGGCGCATGTGCAGAATGTCGGACTGCAGCCAGGCGAGTGCGGAGGCCTCGGGTCCGCTGGACAGGCCCGACTCGGGAACGGGATCGATAAAGACCTCGGCTTCGGCATGGGGAGCATCTCGATAGCGCTCGGGAAGCCGCTCGAGCACCGCTTGGAAGTCACGCGCGATGCGACCGAATGTGGCGAGTGCAGGATTCGGACGGGTGCGTGTGGCGGAGGGTGGATGGTCGGGCGGCAGCACCCGCTCCAGCTCCGTGGCCAGTTGGTCGCGGGCCATGACCAGGGGCGACGGGAGATCGGCGCTTCCCCTTCGTACATCGGCCCAGAACTGATTGGACGGGGTGAGCAAGAACAAGTCGGTTGGAATGTGGCGAGCGGCTGCTCCGAGCAGCTCAAGCCAGATCGGCGGCAGAGAGGACAGCCCGAAGATGTACAGGCGGGGGAATGGCGGGGAGTCGTGACGCTGTTGGCGGAGGTTTGCGATGGCCTGCAGACAGCGCTCCGCATCGTGCCCAGGGCCAAGACGCCGGTAAACCCGGTGAAAGAGCTCCGGTAGCCAGGGAGCCACCCCCTCCGGTGGCTGGTGCGGGATGCCCATCGACCACTCCCGAATCCAGACCGGCCGGAACGTGGTGAGGCGATCGAAGACCCGTGCGATCTCGCTGGCGAGTCCGAGGATGCGACGGTCGATGATGTGTGCCGCCGGTCGGGGCTCGGCGCCCAGCCAGTCGGTCAGCGGAGCCCAGATACGCTCCGTGGGCTCAAGCGCGACAAGCTCACCAAGGATGGCCCACTGCACCGATGCAAGGGACCAATTCCGCGTGCGTTGCTCGTCGCCCAGTGCCCACGTGATGAGACGCTGGATGGTGGTTCCGGGGAAGGGAAAGGCCACGTTTGCGCAGACCTTGTGCATGTGAGCGATTCGATGACTCAGCCAGCGCTCGGTGCCGCGGTTGCCCACCACAATGGTGATGGCCTTCATCGGATCGATCGACGGCCCATCGGCTGCAAGCAGAGTGCTGAGCAGCTCCGCATGGACCTCGACACGGTTGCTGCGGTGGACTCGAAGGCCGGTTGTTTCAGACGTCTGGTTCATCCTTTGGTCGTACCGGATCCCTCTTTTTCTGTCACGGTGCCGGACGGACATCCAATGACCGGATGGCAGGTTTCATTGTCGCGAGCCCAGGCAGCGAGCGCATCATCCCGAGCCGTGATGTGGAGTCGAAGGTCGCGTCACCAACCATCTCAAGCAGTCACGGGGTGTCACCATCTCGCGCAGAACGGGATCTTCGCTTGAGATGTGTGACTTGGTCGACGACAGTCCAGCCGCGCGGTGGCGTCCGCGCAGGGAGGCACGGGTGTCACAAGCCCTCCAAGGTGCGATCGTGTTGCGGCTCGCAGGCCGGCGGGTCTTCGGGACCGTCTGGCGTGTGATCGGGCAAGAGATCCTGGTCACCAGTCGCGATCAGATCGCACCGGACTCTCATGCAGTGCTGGAGTGGGAGCTCGAGAGAGCCGAGTCGAGCCACATGGATGTGGTCCGTGCGGATGTGGTGGTACGGCATGCCACTGGCGAGGGCGAGTCGATTCCGGGGCCCTTCCGCTACATGATCGAGCTGAGAGTGATGTCTCTCGAGCACAAAAATATATTGAGCAAGTGGTTGGCCGCTCGTCAGAGCTCGGCCGAGGTCGACCCCGACGAGCCCACCGAAATGGTGTTTCGCGACCTCTCGCTCACATTGGACACGCTCCTGGATGACCGCCCGACCGACCCACCGTCTGATCGTTGGGGGATGGCTCGCCCGGTGAGCAGTCGGCGAACCCGTCCGGCTGTGCTCTCGAGCATCTCCACGCGCAATGTTCGGAGCAGTCGGGCTGTGATCAATGTCGACGGACCAGGGGCTCGGATTCTCCTGACCTGGCGCTCGTGGAGCGATCTGGAAGCGGACTGGGTTGCGACCTTGTCGTATGGAGCACTCTACGTGCGTCCGGCGGCGCTGGCGCTGGGCTCTACCTGTGTGGTCGTTGCTTGCATGCCCGATGGTCGAAAAGCCCTGCTTAGTGGGCGTGTGGGCTCGCGCGTGCGCGGCGTGACCTGCATCGCATTGTCGATGGGCGAGCAGACCCGGATGCTCTTCACCCAGCGCTTCTCGACCGCCCGGTCGCCGGAGGTCGCGGCGCTGCGATGAGGGCGCGTTTGGATGCGCTGGCTCGAGTGTGAGCACCACGCAGCACCGTCTCGGTTTTCATGACCTGCAATTCGCGTGATCCATTGGCGGTCCTGCCGGCATCATGAGAAGGAAGGTCTGGCCTGGAGTGCGTGATGAAGATGGTGCGATGGATCCCAGCAGGTTTGGCGATGGCTTGTTCCACTGGTGTTGTGGAGACGTCCACGAAGAGCACCGTCACGGATGCTTCTGGATCAGTCACCACAGAAGACACCGACCCGGCGCCCGACGACGGCCCGGACTCTGCCGACTCAGGCGGTGGCGACTCCCCAGGAGACTCGGGAAGCCCGGTGAGCCCAGCGGTGCTCGTCGAGGAGGTCACACTCGACCGGTTGCTCACCCACATCGAGGCGCTGCAGTCGTTTGCGGATGCCCATGCCGACAACCGAAACACGTTTGGGAGCGGCTTCAACCAGAGCGTGGACTACGCAGTCCAAGTGTTCGAAGAGGCCGGCTATACGGTCGCGCGACAGGACTTCAACGTCACCGGATTCACGGAAGGCGATCCGCCGAGTCTGGAGCAGATCACGCCCAACCCCCAGAGCTACCCTGCCGAAGACCTCCGCACGCTCACCTACAGCAACCGCGGAGACGTCACCGCCGCAGTGGCTGCGGTCGACGTCGAGCTGCCACCAGGGAGCACGTCCAACAGCTCCACGTCCGCCTGTCAGGCGTCGGACTTCAGCGACTTCGTGCCGGGCGCGGTGGCACTCATTCAGCGTGGCTCCTGTACCTTTGCCGAAAAGGTGACCTTCGCGGAAGCGGCCGGTGCGTCGGCGGTCATTCTGTTCAATGAAGGACAGTCGGGTCGCACGGAAGTCGAGTCCTGGACGCTCGACTCCAGTGACCCGCCCGCCATTCCTGTGCTGGGTACCTCGTTCGACGTGGGAAATGCACTGGGTTCTGCCCTCGAGACCGGCGCGGTTGAGGTGCGTGTGGTCGTTGACGCCGGGCTGGAAGTACAGGTTGTTACGAACGTGCTCGCAGAGCTTCCGGTGGGCGACCCCAGCCAACTTCTTGTGGTCGGTGCACACCTCGACAGTGTGACCGCGGGCCCAGGCATCAACGACAACGGCTCGGGCACTGCCTTTGTGCTGGCCGCAGCCCAGGCGGCTTCCGCCATCGACCTCGCCACGGAACGACGGATTCGATGGGCGCTCTGGGGCGCGGAGGAAATCGGCCTGGTGGGCTCGGAGTACTATGTGTCTCAGCTTTCCGATGCCGATCGCAGGCTGCACGTGGCCAACCTGAATTTCGACATGATTGGCAGTCCCAACGGCGGACGCTTCATCTACGACGGTGACGGGTCCGCCACTGGAACGGCGGGGCCCGCCGGTTCGGATGCGATCGAGGCGCTCTTCGAGGAGTGGTTCGAACAGAACGGGCTGACCCATGCACCCACTGCGTTCGACGGTCGCTCCGACTACGGACCCTTTATCTGGAACGGCATCCCGGCTGGGGGGCTGTTCTCGGGTGCCGAGGCGCGCAAGTCGAGCACGGAGGCCGAGCTGTTCGGCGGGACTGCAGGTCAAGACTTCGATGCTTGCTACCACCAGTGGTGTGACACCACAGACAACATCGATCCAGTGTTGTTTCTCGAGCTCGCACAGGCTGCGGCCTATGTCACGGAGAAGGTCGCCGAGGGCGGTGGACCGGCAGGGCCACCGCCGCCCAATCGCATTCCGATGCCCAAGCTTGACCCCCACGACCTGCCGCTTGGGCATGGACACGGACATGGGCACGGCTGTCACCCGGTCGCGCGGTAATCACGCGTGATCGGTCGGAGGGGTGGTGCGACAGCATGAGAATGTGCACGACTGTTTGCACTCCAGGCGAGTGCAGTGATTGACTCCGTGCACAAGGCGGCGCTGCGCGCCCGGTTTGCAGACGTGCTCTGTGCTCGGCGTGACACACTACTGGCGGCGCGAGACGACGCGAGGGCGGGGACTCGGGTAGATGGCACCCATCGTCCCGAAAACCGAGGAGAGCGTGGGGCGGTGAGCGCACAGGGCTACCTCGCGCATGGACTGACTGCGCGGATGGCGGAGCTCGATGTGATGCTGGAGGCCTTGGAGCAGGTGGCTGCTGGACCGTGCGACCGTTTGGTCAGCGGCGCTCTGGCGCTGGTGTGCGATGAGTCGGAGGTGCTTCAGCTTTTATATGTGCTCCCCGGCGGGCAGGGCGATCGCATCGACGATGTGATCGTGGTGTCTCCGCGAGCACCTGTGGTGCAGGCTCTGGCCGGTGCGCAAGCGGGTGATGTGCGCCAAGTACGGCGCGGAGACCGACTGGAATGGGTCGAGGTGCTTGAGGTGCGGTGAGTGCTCCTCAAGCGATGGCGGCTCCTGGAGTGGGAGTGCTCACGGATACCTCGGCCTTCAGAGGCTCCAGTCCCACTGGTCTTCGAACGGACCGAAGCCCACGGCGTATCGGCCTGCTTCCGGCACATTGAAGAACACGTTGCCTTCGGTGCTGTGCGGCATCCGAATCCGGAAGTTGCCCCGGTTGATGTAGGTGTCGATGGCATCGCGGAGTGCGCGGTCGAGCACACTGAGAGCTGTGTCGATGTTGAGGTCGATTTGGATGTGCGCTTCGGTCGAGCCGTTTTTCGGAATCATGCGGAAGGAGTTGTTGCCATCCACATCACCATCGGCAACCTCTTCGGCGAGCTCGAACAGCTCGTCGACCGAAGGGACCGCATCGGCGATGGTGTCGATCTGCTTCGCATCATCCAGGCTGCAGGCGCGCTCGGCGTCGGCCGCGGGTGTGCAGGTCGACTCACCGGGGTCGCAGAAGCTCACGCAGATCGCGCCGAGGTTTTCTGCGGAGTCCTCGGGGTAGACGGTCATGCTCAGCAGCATCTCCACGAGGGGGATGGCGAAGTTCTTGTTGGGGTTCGTGAGCTCGAACACCACGTCGACGCTGAAGCGCATGTTGTTGGTGTTGATTGCGTTGAGACCGGCAAGGGTGCACTCGGTCTCGCTCAGGTACTCGTAGCAGGCCCAGCGCATCAGCTTGTTGGTGTTTGGATAGGCGAGAAGGTCGACGCGGTCGAGCGACGCTGTGGGTGCCTGGACCTTGAAGAGGTCAGTGCCACATCCAACGCTTGTCGCGGCGGTGAGGGCCAGTCCGAGCGCAGCGCCTGGAAGAAGAGCGCGTCGGAGCGCGGAGCGGGTGGGTTCTGTAGTCATGGCTGAGGTGCCTCCATCCAATGAAACCTGAGCTGAGGGTAGCGAGCGACCGCTGGACGTGCCGGTCCCATGATTCTTCGATGCATTTCAGCGACGGATGAAACAGGGAATGCGCTCGACAAAGCGCAGCTTCGAGGGGCGCCTAAACCTCAACACAACGAGGACGATCCTATCGCATCGCCGCGCTGGGCGAAACAAACGGCCGGTCAATGGTGCTCTCCATCGCGGTGCCTCGACTCAGTCGGGATCGCAGGGGCCGTCGCAGGTGTGAATGATCTCGCCGGCATCGAGCAGCCAGGAAAGCTGTGCGAGCGCGACATCTGAGGTGGGCGCGTCGCCATGCACGCCGTTTTCCGTGGTCGGGGTGGTGTTGGTGTCGGGCGGGCTGTAGTCTGCGAGCGCATCTGGCAGCACGTACTGCGACAGCGCCGGCCCCGTGGTGGGACCGTTGCGCAGCTCGAGACCGGCCACAGGGTAGGGCGCTTCGTCGAGGTGGTGAGCGCCCATGGAGCGGGCCAGCAGGTCGGTCGAGAGGTTGGGGACCTGCACGTCCCCAATCGCTTCTTGGAGCAGCACCACCTTCGACGAGTCGCTTGCGAGGTCGCGTGCGAGTCCAGCGGGATCGGAACGGTCAAAGAAGGTCTGCAGCATGGCCAGGAACGCCGACTGTGACAGGGGGTCGGGGTACAGGTTGTCGACCACAAGCTCGATGTTCCGGTAGTGGATGGAGCGCTGCAGCATGGTGGACCATCCGGCGCCGGGCACCGAGAGGGCTGCGCGGGTGACATCGGGCGAGATGGCAGTGAAGGAGGCGCCCTGAATACCGCCCAGGCTGCCCCCGTAGTACCAGGTGGTCGCTGGATGCACATGGGTTCCGTCGCCCGCCCAGCCCACGGCTGGGTCGTTCACGAGCTCCGATCGAACGAGCGAGACCAGAGTATGGGTGTTGACGAGGGACTGGGCCAAGCGGTCGGTCACAAGCTGGATGCGCGAGATGTCGGGGATGACCTCGGAGATGATGAGGTCGAGGTCGCCGCGGGAGAGTCCCACCCAGTCTGTGGCGATACCGATGGCTCCTGCATCCGCGAGCCCCGGCTGCACCGCTCCACGACCGATGCTGCCGGAAATCCAGCTCTCGCCAGTGCCGAACAGACCGTGACCGATCACCACGAGGGGAAGGTCTGTGGTGGTCTGCGCGAGATGGGGCACGAAGAGAGTGAACGGGTAGCTGGGACGGGTCTCCAAGCTGCCTTGGAGAAGGGCAGTGTTGCCGTCCATCACGAGCTCGTAGCGGTCGGTGAGGAAGCTTGGCGGCTGAAAAGTACCCTGGACCACGAGCCAGGCGTGTTCGGTGGGGTCCACCTCGACCGAGGTAATGGTGTAGGGCACACCGG
>CAJWOS010000293.1 GCA_913044235.1 uncultured Pseudomonadota bacterium | reverse complement strand
TGGTGCGCTCTCCGTGCGGTTGCCTGCGCTGCGGAGTGGTGTGGTCCACGACCGCGACGGGAGTCTACCGTCTCTGGAAGGAGAGGCAGTCTTCAGACAGCTCGAGAACGCGAACAGCCGCTGCGGAACAGTGTCACGCAGCGGCCGTTGGGAGGGTGCGGCGCAGCCAGAGCCGCGCCGAATCAATCACTCACCGCCACCGAGGCTCTTGATGAGGTCGAGGTTGCCCTTGGCAGCGTCGAGGGTACCCTTGGCCGCACCAGGGATGCCGCCGACAGCCTTCACGTTGTTCTTTACGGTCTTGAGCGCGCCGCCCATGTCCTTGACGCTGAGGCCTGCTTCCTTGAAGGCTGCGGGTGCCTTGCCGGGAACAGCCTTGGCTGCAGCCACAACTTCCTTGGCCTGGTCGGGGATGCCCTTGAGGGTCTTGATGGCGTCGACCATGGCCTTGCCGCCGTCGTTGATGGCTGCGACTGCAGCCTTGACGTCGTCGCCAGCGTCGTCAGCGACGGTGACTGCGGGCTTCATGTCCTTCATCTCCACCTTGAACTTGCCCTTGGCCTTTTCCTTCATCATGGCGATGGCATCAGCGACGCTGTCGCCTTCACCGAGGCCCATGGCCTTGACGATGTTGGCGTTGACGGAGTTCAGGGACTCGGTAGCGCCATTGAGGCTGTCGAGGATGGCCTGAGCAGGGGTAAAGACGTCGTCGATAGCGGAGACGCCGGTAGCTTCGATCTTGGCCGGAGCGGCATCGCCCTTGTCAGCCTTCTTCTTCTTGGCCAGGGCATCGGTGCCGGTGGCGGAGAGAGCAACGAGAGCAGCGCCACAGAGGACGGAGATGGTGCGGTTGAAAGCGTTCATGGTCGGTTCCTCACAATGAGTGAAAGGTGTTCGGTGACCGGAATTGCCGACAGTATCGGCATGGACGCGGGCGCGTAACTAAGCGCACTGGCGCGTCAAGCACATCCCCTCGCGACGGACGGGTGTTTGGGCGATCATCTGTTACGCAGAAATGAGACGCCGGATCTTGAGAAACACCATGGTACGGCGCATTACATACTCATGACATTTGCGCTCGACCCCGCGCACTCTCGTTCAAAAAAAAATCCTATTTCCGCGGTACGCGGCGCTTGAATTTCGGGGGGGGGATCTCATCGGCATCCGCGGGAGGCTCCAGGATTCCATCGAGTAGTCGCAAAACGGCGCGATAGCTTCCAAAGGGCGGATAGACATAGACGCCGCGGATGCGGGGATGGGCCTTGCATGCAAGCAATGCCTCGCGCGCGACTTGAAGTCCGACCTCTCGCTGTTGATCACGGGTGCCTGCCGACCGCATGGCCTTCATTACGGCGTCGGGGATTTGCATCCCTGGAACTTCATTGTGCAGGAACTCGGCGTTCCGTACCGAGACAAGCGGCATGATGCCCACGAAGAACGGTACGTCACTCGCCGAAGCGGTTCGGTCCAGAAAGCGCTCCAAGAGGGAATCGTCGAACAGCGGCTGACTGAAGGTGAACTCCGCTCCAGCGTCGACTTTGCGCAGAAAGCGGTCACTCTCCAGGCCCATGTCGACTGCACCTGGGTTGCATCCGGTCCCTACGTAGAGCGCAGTCTTGCCGCCGATAGGTTGTCCTGAGAAGTCGAGACCTCTGTTGAGCAGCTGGATGAACGAGATGAGCCCGATGCTGTCGATGTCGAACACAGCCGTGGCGTTTGGATATGTGCCCATCTTGGGCGGATCCCCCGTGACTGCGAGAATGTTCCTCAGCCCGAGCGTGTGAGCGCCGAGCAGATCCATCTGCATGCCCAGGAGGTTCCGATCGCGGCAACAGTAGTGCACGACCGTTTCCATGGGTGGCACCCGATTGCGCACGAGCTGGGACAGTGCTGTGGGGCCCATCCGCGCAACTGCGCGTGGACCATCGGCAATATTCACCACGTCGACGCCGGCCCGGTAGAGCAGGGCGGCTCCTTCCACAGCGCGGTGGGGATTGATCCCCCGGGGGGGGTCGAGCTCGACAGACACGCAGAATTTGCCGGATGCGATGCGGCGAGCAAACTCGGTGCGCTCAGCAGCCGGAACGGGAAGCTCGCCGGTCGGCTGTTCCGTCTTCGCATCTTCCGGGCTCGCCACCACTGGAGCGGGCCCGCGATGTGCGGGGGAAATCGAACGGAGGAAGACGCGCATTTCCTTGATCATCTTCGGCGTGGTGCCGCAGCAACCGCCCACACCGAGGGCGCCCTTCTGTGCGAGTCGGCGTGCATACTCGGCCATATATTCGGAGCCGGTCAGGAAGATGGTTCGTCCGTCGACCACCTGCGGATACCCAGCGTTTGGCTGCGCGATGATCGGAAGGTCGGTGAGCTGGACGAGGGACTCCACCACGTCGAGGATGCCCCGCGGACCGAGGGCACAGTTCACGCCCAGTGCCTGAATGGGCCATGTCGACAGTCGCTTTGCCACCGCGGCTGTGGAGAGGCCACTGACCTGAGCGTAGGTGAGTCCCTCGGTTCGGAAGGTGACGCTCGCGACGATGGGCAGATCGGTCGCCGAACGCACTCCACGCACGGCCTGCCAGAGCTCGGCGAGGTTGCCGAACGTCTCGAGGATGATCAAGTCTGCGCCATTCTCGGAGAGAATGCAGGCCTGCTCACGGGCCGCTTGAAAGGCCTCGCCAGGACTGACCTTCCCAACGGGCGCCAGCTGGCCTCCCACCGGTCCCACGGAGCCTGCAACCCACGCGCGGTCTCCCGCGACCTCTCGTGCCAGCTGGACGGCTGCGAGGTTGAGCTCCACGGTCTTGTCTGCCAGTCCAAACGCGCTCAGGCGAAGACGATTGGCACCAAAGGTATTGGTGGTCAGAACTTCTGCTCCGGCTGCGAGGTAGCTCGCGTGGATCTCGCGCACCATGTCGGGATTGGTGAGAGACAGCTCGTCATAGCAGCGGTTGATGAAGACACCGCGATTGTAGATTTCGGTGCCCATCGCTCCATCGAACAAGATCACTCGCTCGCGGAGGGTATCGATGAAGGACTTCATGGTCGCTCCACCAGACTGCACAGTCTGACGTCGGGGAACAGGGGCGCTAACCCTTCTGGGAACAGATGGATGGGGCCGTTCCCAGCCCGTCACCTACTGCATCACTTGCAGCTGAGCGAGAAGCACGGTCACGTTGTCGCCCCCTCCTCCGCGATTTGCGGCATCCACCAGGCGACGAGCGGCGTGGTGTAGATCGGGCGCCTGTTCGAGGTTGCGTTCCAGGAGCCGGGCCACCTCCCAGGGGGTCTCTGCGGCATAGTCGGGCAGCCCGTCGCTTGAGAGCACCAGAGTGTCGCCAGGTAGCATCGACACCACGCGATGGGTGACTGGGAGCAGAGACGGGGAGCCATCTTCATGAAAGTGACCGAGGTAGCCGGTCAGGATCGACCCGTCTGACAACAGATCGACCGGCTGTCGCGTCTGCCAGCTCCGGAGCCACTCGTGTCGGAGGTTCTGGTCGCCGGTCAGCAAGGCCGCTCCGTCTGGGCCAACCAGCCATGCACGAGAGTCTCCCAGGCTTGCGAGGTGCAGTCGATCCCCGATGATGAGCGCCATCACGGCCGTGGTTCCCATCGGGATGTGCCGGTCGAGATCGCCCCCCACCATGCGGCGTGCCGCTGCGCAGATCGCACGGTTGGCAACCTCGAATACCTGATCCAGAAAGCCTCGCGCCTCGATTTCCGAGGTGCTTGGCTGCTGGAGGCGGTCGCACCAGCTCTCCCACAGCTGAGCGCAGGTCTGGATGAAGAGAGAGCTGGCCACGTCGCCCGATCCGGCGGTTGCCACAGAGATACCGTCTGCAACAGTCAACAGGGTGACGTGACCCTCCGACTGCATCCAGAAGGCATCCTGGTTGGTCTGGTTGGTGCGCGCTTTGAACGCACCGATGTGGGTGTCGAATCCCATGGTGGCGCGCAGTCGCTTTCGTATGGGAGCGGCCAGCCGGATGGACTCGGTGGCTCGGGCCCGCTCGAGCTGGCGCCACAGGTCGAGGCCGTCTGTCGGGCGGTGCTCTGCCTCGGTGGAGAGCGCGCGACACAGCACGGCGCTCCAGGCTGGCGGCACGTCTGCGATGAGCCCGCTGAAGTGGTGAATGATGTCGGCGTCGGACACCATGCCGTTGCGGGGCAGCGAGCCGATGATCAGGTCGGCGATCGTACGCATCGCATCTCGAACGTCGTCACGGGGCGTACTGGCCGATGGAGCACCGAGCAGAACTTCATCGGGAGCCCGCCAGCGAGCGCCTTCGATCCCGCCGGACATCCCTTCGGCATGCCGTCGTGCAAGCGCGCGTGCGATGGCAAGGGTGACTGGAAAGGCTCGCTCGATGGGGATGGGGGCGAGCTGTGTGAGCAGGGGGTCGGCGATGCGGACGGGCCGCTCCATCGTAGACTCGGCGAGTCGCTCTTCCAGCCACATCCGGACGGTCTCCTGGCCTGGATGAGCCGGCAGCATGGTGTCGATGCGCTGCAGGGCTGATGCGGGACCGTTGGGGAGAAGCTCGGTGAGAAAGAGCGCCGCCGGTTCTTCCTCGGGCTCGGTTGCGGCAAGAAGGCGCAGGACCACCCGAGTCTGGAGGCTGGAGTGGATGTGTCCGAGAATCCGTCGAACGAGGGGGCGCAGATCGCGTCGTGTTGCGGCAGCTGCGACAGCGGCATCGAAGCTCTGGTCGGTGACCCACAACAGCGTGGCAGCACCCAGTCGGGCGTCGCCCCGGAGCACTCGCTTGAGCACCCGCGGTGCAAGGGCGTCGGGGATGTCGGTTGCGAGTCGAATTGCGGCCGTACTCGCGACGGAGTCACCGGTCTGCAGGCTGTATTCCACGAGCTCGTTTCGCTCGGCGGCGTCGCAGGCTTCCCAGATGTCCCAGCGGGCTTGCGGGCGGGCGGCGACGAAAGCCCGCCCGAGATCCGGCTCCGTCCGCGTGGTGGCGGAGAGGGCGAGGGCATGGCCGTCCCATGCGAGTGCGTTCGAGGCGCTTTCCTCGAGGGTCTTGCGCACTTGGTTCCACCAGGTGTCTGCATCGTTGGAACCACAAATGGAGCAGTCGACAAGGGTGCGTTGCAGGTCTGCGCCTGTTGCGGGACCGGCCGATGCGTCGAGCAACAGCTCCGCGACTTCGGTCGGGCGTCGAATGAGGTCTTGACTGAGTCGATTCGGTTGTGTGGCCACTCGTGCGAAAAAGCTCCCTGGCAGTGCAATCTCGAGAGGCTCGTCGCTGTCGTCCACAGGGAAGCGAACCGGTTGTCCGGTGTCTCGAATCCAGTTGACCTCGATGCCGTCGTCTCGAAGTTCGGTGATCACGCCGAACGACTGATGACCATGAACGACGACATCTCCGATGCGTAGGGCGGCGTTGGAACGGACTGAAGGCATGGCGCATCCCGGACAGGATGGGGAAACGTTCCACGGTGCGGCGTGAAGGTGTTGCATCGAGCCATGGGCGGAACTCGAGTGTCGGAATACCACGAGTTCGGGAGGTCGCATGGAGCGCCCCGCGCCACCGCGCACAGAAATTCGGGACCCCATCCACGGAGCCGTGGCGCTCGACCTGTACGAGAAGCAGGTCGTCTACCATCGTGCCGTGCAGCGCCTGCGCGGGATCCGGCAGCTGGGGTTCTCGCATCATCCATTCCCCGGTGCCACCCACACTCGCTTCATCCACTCCTTGGGAGCGATGCATCTCGCGGGGCGGGCGTTCGATCAGTGCTTTCGGGACCAGCCATTCTCCTCGGGCTCTCGGAGGCGTGCACTTCGGCACTGCGTTCGACTAGCGGCGGTGTGCCACGATCTCGGCCATGCCCCATACAGCCATGCCGCAGAGTTTGCGCTCCCTCCGCTCCGGGCCCTTGGACTGCGGTGCTATGCACCCGATGCGGTTGCGGGGCGGCTCGACCAGCGAGCCCATCACGAGGACTACACCATTGGAGTCCTCACGCAGACGGACCTTGCAGACACCATCCGGCGCACCTTTCCCTTCGGACCGGAGCATGTGGCCGCGTTGATCAACCCGCATGTCGTGGTCGGCGATGACTTCTTTCAGGACGGGGAATTCGACCTCCGACCGCTCCTGTCTCAGCTCATCAGCTCGGATCTCGACGTGGATCGTCTAGACTACCTCGTACGGGATTCTTACTATACGGGCGCTCGGTACGGACAGATCGACACGAATTGGCTCGTGAGCAGCTTGTCTCGACACGTCGACGAGCAGGGGCGGGTCTGCCTTGCGCTCGACGAGCGCGCTCTGTACGCCTTCGACGACTATCTCGTGGCTCGATTCCACATGTTCTTGATGGTCTACTTTCACCAGAAGTCTGTTGCATACGAGGAGATGCTCCGTCGCCACGTTGAGGAAGGGGTGGCCGAAGGCGGCTTCCGCCTACCCGCAGATTTCGACGCCTACCTCGACACCGACGACGCCTGGATGTGGGGGCGGCTGCGCCACGACCCGGCACGGTTTGCGCGCCGGATCTGCACCTACCGTCCCTACAAAGTGGTCTTTGAGGCGCACCAGACCGCGGAGGCCAGCGCGTTGCGGCAGCGAGCAGACATCCTGCAGGCGGCGGAAATTGACGTCATCCGAACCACGCTACGAGGACGCATGCTCATGGCGCCGAATCCGTCAAAGCCAGCGATCTACATGGTCTCCAGCAATAGTCCCAACGGCCGAGCGCGACGGCTTGCCGAAGCGTCACGCACCCTGCATGGCAACGAAGCGGGGGTCACCATCTCTCGGCTGTATGTGGCGCCGGAGTCGCTCGATGTGGCCCGTGAACAACTGCAAGACGTCTGGCGTCCACGCTCTCTTCTGTAGCTTGGCGTGCGCTCAGCCCTCGGGCAGAGGATCGGTGTTTTCGACGGATTCCACCTCTGGAATTTCTTCGACCAGCAGGCGCTCGATGCCCATCTTCAGGGTGGTCACAGAAGACGGACAGGTACCGCAGGCCCCGGAGAGCCGAAGGTAGACCACGCCGTCAGCGAAGCGCTCGAACGAGACATCGCCGCCGTCGGTGGCAATGGCGGGCCGAATCTCTTCGTCGAGGAGCTCCACGATGCGTTGCTCCACGTCGGTCATCTCTCGGTCGTCTTCGGCAAAGGTCGCCGGCTCGAACACGGCCATCTCGCCCGATTCGAGGAAGTCGACGATGGTCTCGCTGATCGCGATCTGAAGGTGGGGCCAGGGGGTGTCCGTGTGCTTACGGACGGTCACGAAGCGCGGTGCAACCAGGACCAGCTCGACCCCATCGTGTGCGAAGAGGGCCCGCGCCAACGGTGCGTCAGTGGTGTCGTCGCCAGACTTGAACTCGTGCGTACCCATATGCACCAGCATCTCGTTCACACGAAACATCAATGCGTCGGGATTTGGTGTGGGGACGGGGGAGACGGAACCGGACATACAAACTCCGAGAGGACCTCGAAGAGCGTAACGCCGACTTTGATTTGGTCGAGTGGCGACTTTGCGCCGGAAAGCATGCATACGAACGCGGCGTGACCAACGCCCATTGAGGGGCTATGACCCCTGCTCTCTGTGCAGGAGCCAACGATGTCTGTGTCCTTTCAGCTGTCCGATGAACAACAGGCGCTGCGCGAGCTCGCCCATGATTTTGCCAAGAACGAGATCCGGCCGGCCGCCCCGCACCATGACCAGACAGGGGAGTTCCCTTGGGAAGTCTTGGGCAAGGCACACGAAATCGGCCTGATGAACACCCATGTGGAAGCCGACCACGGCGGGCTCGAGCTGGGGGCGTTTGATGGGATCCTGTTGGCGGAGGAACTCGCATGGGGCTGTACCGGGATTGGCACTGCGATGGAGGCCAACGGCTTGGCCCAGCAGCCGGTCATCCTTGGCGCAAGTGATGCCCTGAAGCGCAAGTACCTTGCACCCATGACCGAGGAGCTGCAGATGTGTGCATACGGCGTCACGGAGCCCGGAGCGGGCTCAGACGTTCAAGGCATGCGCACCACAGCAGTGAAGCAGGGAGACAAGTATATCCTCAACGGCTCGAAGATGTGGATTACCAACGCGGGTGTGGCGAAGTGGTTCTTTGTGGTGGCGCTCACGGACCCCGAAAAGCGCGCGCGAGGCGGCATGTCGGCCTTCATCGTGGAAGCGGACTGGCCGGGCGTGCAGGTGGGAGCGAAGGAAAAGAACCTCGGTCAGCGGGCGAGCGACACGCGCGGCATCACCTTTGAAAACGTCGAGGTGCCGGCTGCGAATCTCGTGGGCCGTGAGGGCGACGGCTGGAAGCTGGCGATGGCAGCGTTTGACTACACCCGGCCGTCCGTTGCAGCGGCCGCTGTTGGACTGGCTCGGGCCGCCATGGAACATGCGATGGAGTACGCCATGCAGCGTCGGGCGTTCGGCAAGCCCATCGCGGCCCATCAAGCGGTGAGCTTCATGGTCTCCGACATGGCGATGAACATCGATGCGGGACGCCTGTTGTGTTGGCAGGCTGCGCAGCTGCGCGATGCCGGATTGCGCAACACGTTGCAGTCCTCCATGGCAAAGGCGTTTTGCGCCGACATGGCGATGAAAGTAGCCACCGATGCAGTGCAGGTGTTCGGCGGATACGGCTACAGCGAGGAGTACCCCGTCGAGAAGCTGATGCGCGACGCCAAGATCCTGCAGATCTACGCCGGCACCGACGAGATGCAGATCATCGCCATCGCCCGGGACCTGCTGGGCAGAAGCTGAGCGGCGCAAGCGGCAGGCTTGGAGCTTGCCGCTGGAAGCTTGTAGCCTTGAAGCTGCCAGCAACAAGGAGGATTCCCCATGGCACTACAGCAACAGCATTGCGAAGCCTGCCGCGCCGACGCGCCCCGTATCAGCGATGAGGAGGCGGGCAAGCTGCGCGGCGAGATTCCGGACTGGAAACAGGTGGAGGAAGACGGCGAAGAGAAACTGCAGCGCCAGTTCAAGTTCAAGGACTTCGCCCAGGCTCTCGCGTTCACCAACCAGGTCGGCGACCTGGCCGAAGAAGAGGGGCACCACCCTGCCCTGCTCACCGAATA
>CAJWOS010000292.1 GCA_913044235.1 uncultured Pseudomonadota bacterium | reverse complement strand
CGCCTACGACCTCGCGCCTGGGATGGCCGTCGTGCTCACCATCGGCACCGACGACCACACCCCTGCAGCCATCCCGTGCGTGTTCGTACGGAACGTCGCGACCGAGACTGGGATCGAGATCCAGCTGCGCGCCACCACCCTCGTCTCTCCCAGCACACTTCCCAGCCCGCTCGCCCGACAGCTGGAGCAGCGGCGTGAGCCCCGCCATCGTCCACCCGCGGGGAGCAAAGCCCTGGTCGCCATCTTTCCACTGCGCTTGGGTCGCCCGATGTCGGCCTCCCTCGTCGACGTCTCCCGCCAAGGAATGTGCGTGGTCATCCCCGTGTCCCATGCGGCGGTGAGCACCTGGGGCACAAGCATCGCCATCGGCTTGAAGATGCTTCCAGACCACCCTCCACTGCGGCTGTCAGCCACCATTCGGACCGCTCGACCCCATGCCGGCGGAAAGGCCATTCTCGGCATCGAGCTCGACCCAGTCACGAATGCCGTCGACCGAGGACACCTGCACGCCTACCACCACTGGCTCAGCCAGGCGATTTCCTGAACCCACCGCCCAGCACGCGGCCCGCCGGCCACCCCGTTACGTCTACCAACCGGACATCCGCCCCGAGAACCCCCTGCATCGGTGTTCCATGACTGCACTGCTCCTCATGCTCGGCCTCGCAATCGCCGCCGACCCGAGCACCCCCCACCCCCACAACCTCGTCAAGCCCATCACGAGCAAGCCGGCCGCCTGGACCCTCTCGGCCGCGCAACAAGCACAGCTGGCCAAGGGGGATGTGGTCAAGTCCAGCACGCGCACCAAGGTGGGTGGGACCGGACGCGCGGCCCAGCTGATCCAGGCATCACCCGACGCCATCTGGTCCGTCATTCTCGACTACAAGAAGTACCCGGCCCGGGTGGAAAGCGTGGTCTCCGCCACGGTGTATGAAGGCGCCGGCACCAACCTCTTCTATGTCGACATGAAGTCGAAGATCGTGGGCTTCGAGACCATCATCTACAGCAAGAACGTGCTGAAGAAGAGTGAAGGCTGGATGGCGTGGAGCCTCGATCGCCGCCGCACTTCTGATGTGAAGGACATGGCGGGCTACTGGCGACTTGAGGTGGTGTCGACCGACCCCCCGCAGACGCGTGTGGAGCAAGGCACTGAGCTGGCCATCTCCAGCTTCGTGCCCGGCATGGTCACGTCGTACCTCACCGAGCAGTCGCTGGTCGACGGACTGGCCTGGGTCAAGGCTGCTGCGGAGCGGTAGTCGCGACACGCTCGAGCAAGGGGGCCACCGCCTCCGAAAGGATGTCGGCCAGAGCCGCGCTGCCGGAGGCTGAGTAGTGACAGCAGGTGTCCACACGGGCACCCACCACGTCCACATTCCGAGCCGCCATCTGCTCCGCCACCCAGACCGACTCGACCGACGCCCCTACGGTCTCGTCGACCATCGCATACAGCGTGGAGCGCGACCGAGCGGATTCTTCAAAAGGCCGACTCAACGGGGGCATGTACGCCAACACCAGATGCACACCGCGCTGTCGAAGCCCGTCGAGCACCGGCGCTAGCTGTTCCGAAGCAAACCGCGTCGAAAAGCCCGCCAAACCTTCGTGATTCGACGACAATCGCGACACCACCATGTGGCGATAGGCCGCCGAGTGCGAGAACAAGACCAGGTTGCCCTGCGGCGGCAGCCCGAACGGGGAAGGGAGCGTCTCGGTGTCTACCGAGGTCGGGCCAAAATTGTAGGCCACGTCGCCCAGAACACTCCACTCATGGGGGCTGTTGTGCCATATTTCCCACACCACCACCCGCGGCGTGTGGGTCTCCAGGTGACGCGCCACCTCCACTCGCTGGTTGGAGAAGCTGTACGCCGGCTGCCCGAGCAGCGTCACACAGGCCTCAGGCAAGCGCTGTGCGAGCTGAGAACGCGGACTCTCCGAATCGGAGATGCCGCTCCCCCAGAGTATCGAGCTGCCCACGAGCACCACCTCGGGCCGAGCCTCGCACGGCCGCCCCACCCGTTCCGGCACCGACCTCTTGGACTGCCAGATCGGCACCCCATCCACCACCTCGGAATCCACCTGCGAAAGCGACACCACCTGGATGCGCTCCAGTGGATGCCAACGTGCAACGCCCTCGAGGATGCCGCCCGCAAAGACCAGTCCAACCAGCAGAGACAGCACCGCGAAGAGCCGAAGTCGCCATCCTCCAGTCGTATCCATGTCAGGGTCCATGCTGGAGTCCATCTGGGGGTCCATGTCACTCCTCGCCGCACCGTGCTGCGCGTGCCTCCCCTTCGGCCATACACGCTACCATGGTGGGACGACCAGTCCGTCCAAACCGCAGAACCACCGTCAGCTGCTGCAGGACAACATCGAGCATCCCGCTTTGTGTCGGGCCCACTCCGGACGCTTCCCCGCAAAGTGTTCCAGTCCAGGCCGCTCGGTGTAGGGGTCACGAACCACATCCAACAGGGCCTGGACACGGGTGGAATCGCCTCGCTCTGCCTGCTCGATCGCCTCCTGGGCCAGCCAGTTGCGCAGCACATAGAGTGGGTTCACGGAATGCATCGCAGCCCGCCGCTCGGCATCGTCGCGCCCATCGACAGCAACCCGGGCCACATAGCGCTCCAACCATGCCGACCACGCCGCTTCGTGCTGCGGGGTGAGCGCCATGTAAAACGCAGGCCGCAGGGCTGCGAGACGGTCTGAGGGTGCCATCACAGCGCTGGATACATCTGCGAGCCCACGAAACAGCAGGGTCATGTCGGTCTCCACCAGCTGCATCGCATCGAGGAGATCCGACCAGAGGGGAGCATCGGTCTCCGGTCTGTAGTCGAGCAACCCGAGCTTTCCAGCCACCATCCCCTGCTGCTCGGCATACCAGGTGTCTCGGTAGACATCGAGACCACGGCTGAGGCCATCGGCCACCCCCACCAGTGGAAAGAATGCCTCCGCAAGCTTGATGAGGTTCCATCCTGCTACGTTGGGCTGATGTCCGTAGCGATAGCGACGCCTGCTCGCATCGGTCAGGTTGGGGGTCCATTCGGGGTCGTAGTGGTCGATCCAGCCGTAAGGCCCATAGTCAATGGTGAGCCCGAGGATGCTCATGTTGTCGGTGTTCATCACGCCATGCACAAAGCCCACACGCATCCAGTGAGCCACCATCACGGCGGTGCGTCGGCACACCTCCGCAAACAGGGCGTGCACCACATCGGCGTCGATCGGAGCGTCTGGTTCGCTCAGCAGCGATGGGAAGTGATGCCGTACCGTGTAGGCCACAAGCGCTTGGAGGGTGTCCTCATCGCTGCGGGCCATGTGGATCTGGTAGCTGCCGAAGCGCAGAAACGTCGGTGCCGTGCGACAGACGATGGCTCCGGGCTCTTCTGCGGGGCGGCCATCGTAGAGCATGTCTCGCATCACGCCATCACCGGTACGGACCAGTGAGAGCGCTCGAGTGGTGGGCACCCCAAGGTGATGCATCGCCTCCGAACAGAGAAATTCGCGCACGCTCGACCGCAGCACCGCCCGTCCGTCGGCCATGCGCGAGTATGGTGTGGGCCCCGCACCTTTCAGCTGCAGCTCGAAGTGCCGACCATCCACCCCCACGAGCTCGCCAAGCGTAATGGCCCGCCCATCGCCGAGCTGACCCGCCCAGTTGCCGAACTGGTGACCACCGTAGCAGGCCGCATAGGGCTTCATCCCAGGCATTACTCGATTTCCAGCCAAGACCTCGAGCCAGTCGGAGCGCTTCAGGTGCGCATCACAGAGCCCCACCTGTGCGGCAGCCTCCGGCGACCAGGCCACCATCCGGGGTGCCGCGACCGGGGTGGGATCAGCCCTGGAGTAGGCCGCTCCAGCCACTTGCCGACTCTCGTTGTCGGTATCCGGGTCGGCCGGAAGCTCGCGCACGAAGCGGTCGTGCCACTGAATCGGGCTCGCAGGGTCGGTCGCGCTCGGAACACTCATGGGCAGTTCCTCCCCCCGCTTTCTGATTGTGCTACCGTCCGGGGGGACTTGGTGGCCAGATGACGTGGAAATGGTGCGTTCTTGTGCTTGCAGTCGAGCCGGACTTAACCGGCGACGTCGAGTCCGTGGTGGCTCGGACTGTGGCCACCGCAAACCCCATCCATGACCCAATGCCACCCCTTCCAGACGCCGAGCATTGGAATGACAAGTCTCGCGTGGTCTGTCATATGAACCTCTCCATCCATCCGGATGGAACGATCCAACGGGCCCTCGCTTCTGGCTGCACCGACATCTTTCGGGACCGCGCGACCGACACGGTGAAGACCTGGACCTTTGCGCCCATCCTCGACGAATACCAGCAGGCGGTACGCTCCACCTACGCCTTCGATCTCACATACCGCCGCGCAGACCGACCAGTCCGCAGCACAGCATCCGAAGGCCCCAGCCACCCGCAGCTTCCCGAACCACCGCGCCTCCTGCGGTGGGCAATGAATCTTGAGATTTCTTGTTCCGCGGTGCTGCGCATCAACGCCGAAGGCACCGTCGAAGAAGTGGATGTGGAGGGCTGCACAGAAGAGGTGATCCGCTCCATCCAGGCGGCTGCACACCAATGGGAGTTCGAGCCCACACAGGATGATGCCGGCGTCTCCATCCCCACCCTGTACCCGGTCACAGTCACCTTCCGGTCCACCGACCTCATCCAGGAATCCCTCTCAGTGAACATTCCAGGCCTGATGTCGATCCCGCTGGCCGCGGCCTACAAGGGCGACATCCCCCCGCCACCGCCTGGGGTGATGCAGCTCGACGAGCCGCTGCCCAAGAAGTCCACGAGCTCCCAGCGCATCAAGGCCGCACCCGATTCGATCTTCCACTGGATCGCTGAGATGGGAGAGGAAAGCGCACAGTTTCAGCACTACCTCCTCGTGACAGTCAACAAGCGCGGACGGGTCACGGAGGTCGACTACCTCGACGGCCCACCCGAGCTACAGGCGTACGCCACCCTGCTCGTTCGCGCGATTGCGTTTGACCGGTCAGGGATTGAGCACAGTGACCCCGTCCGCTTTGTGATGCCGTTTCCCATCCGATTCAAACCAAAATGAAGCCTCGACACGCGACCATCGTGACCCTCGGACTGGGCCTCTGCCTCGCAGCCTGCAGCCGGCGGGGTGCTGTCGAATCTCGCTCAGCCCTCTCGCCTCGACTCCAGGATCACATCCTGCAGTCGGTGGTCCTGATCACACCCCAGCTGCCCGATGAACGCATCGGCTATGGAGCAGGCGTTCGTGTGGGCGGTGGGCGAATCGTGACCAACGCCCACGTGATCGATGGCGCCCAGAGCATCCATGTGCTTCCGTGGCGCCCCGACCGGTCCACGTACATCGACGTCGACGGCGGCCTGTCTCGCCTCATCTTCGAGAGCCAGTCCGAGATGCACACCGCCCGTGTGCTGTCGGTCGACGTCACCCTCGACCTCGCGGTGCTGCAGGTAGACGGTCTCCCCCCACTCGATCGTCCCATCGAGCTGTCCACCCGCACCCCCAAGCTCGGCGAGCCCATTCTCGCCGTCGGCCATCCACGAGGGGAGGTCTGGTCCATCTCTTTCGGTCACATCTCCGCACTGCATCAAGGCGTTGTCCAACACGATGCCCCCATCAACAAGGGCAACTCCGGTGGCCCTCTGCTCGACCGCACCGGAACGCTCCTCGGAATCAACACCCGCAAGCCCATGGAGCGCACCGAAGGCATCGGGTTCGCCCGTCCCACCGAGATGGTGCACAGCCTGATCCAACCCGATGCCGACAGCGCTGCGCTCGACCGCACCACACCCGACGCAGCATTCATGACCTGCATGCGGGCCACGGAGCTGGGCCAGCCGCTCGACGACTGCCTCAGCTGGCGACACCTGCGGGCTGCGATCATCGACGGCGTGGTCCAGAGTGGTGCCCGCGAAGAATACAGCGCCGAGGCGTTGGAAGAGCTCGAACGGGTCACGAAAGCCAACCTCACCACCCGGATGGTGCGCGACACCTTGAAGCTCAACCCAGAACTGCAGGACCGGGTGATGACCATCTGGGGCGGGCTTGCGATGCAGCAGCCTCTTCAGCTCGAGGTCCAACCCCAAGTGCTCACGAGTGAGGCCGCCTATGCGCCCACGCTTGAGGAACGGCTGCAGAACGAACACGGCATGATGGTCGACATCGACAATCCTGCCGCCATCGCCACACTCCTGCGCAACGGGCTTCGGGTGCTCGACATGTGGCCCCACGATGAAGCCGCCACCTGGCTGGCCCTCGAGGGACGCAATCACGACGGCAGCACGTACCGCCTGTCCCAGCTCATGGTGGAGCACAACAGCCTGTGGTCCCTTTGTGTCTCACCCAGCGCCGACGCCATCGCGTCGCTGCCCGAAGGCTGGCCCCCGCCGCTCGCCACCCACGACCAGATCGTCGAGACCATCGCCCAGCGGGCCACACTGCAGACCGACTAACGGGCGCTTCGTCTCAGCGACGACAGCGAAAGCCGGTCTGGGGTTGCACCGCGGTCAGAGACCCAACCACCGTGACCGCGCCGTCGCTTCCGATCACAACGGGGCCCGATGTGCCCTCTCGAAACTCGAACATGGGTACGGAGTTGTCGGTAATCGGCCAGGACTGGGGGGCCGCGTCGACAGGCTGGAGGCCTCCATGTCCATCGCAGAACCGGCGCGCCACTTCCGCACTGACATCCACCATCGCACTGCTTTCGGTGATGACTCGGCCTGGACGGTTGCTGGGGGCCTTCAGCCCGTCCCAGCCGATCAGGTAGCGCTTCGACTGTTTCCTGCCCTGTGCACCGTTGGGCCCATAGCCCGTGTTTCGCTCCAGCCAGCGCTCGAAGCGACCCACCGAAACCAAGCCCCGCAGGCCACGCGAGACGGCTTGCGGCGCCGCCACAACAGGACGCGCGGGCGCCTGGATGCGCGCCGCCATCACCACCGGTTCGGTGCCTTCATACGGAACCACCACGGTCCGTGGTTCCTCCACGCATGACGCTGGGCACCCATCGAGACACGGCTGGTCGGGGCACTCGCCGGCCTGGAGCACCACTGCGTACACCCCCGGCAGCAACGCATCAAAGCGGTGCTCGGTCCGTGCATCGGTCCACGGTCGGTCGTCTAGACGCACACGGAATGCGCCTTGGCTCGACGAGATCTGCACCATACGTCGGCTGAACGCCGGCAACGAGATGCGACGCCGTGCGCCGGTCCCGTCGGCACCGACCGTGAACGGGCGATCATACACATGGCAGTGCGGACCGGGATCGCTGGCGTCGCAGTCGGTGCCAATGACGAATCGTAGCGTGTGGTTGCCCGCCTCCACAAGCGGCTGCTCGTCACGCGAAATCGGCTTCCCGTCGAGCAGCTCCGAGACTTCCAGAAGCATGGTCTCGGGCAGCACCACGCGCTCCAGCGGCCATGCTGTCGGCCCAGACGACGGCTCATCCACTCCCGACGGCGACGCGACCAGGAGCCCGCTCACCGCCGCCGCCACGGCAACCGCGAGCGCCACACCAACCGGTGCACGTCTCCGGGGCTCCGATGCGAGCGCAGGGGCGGCTTCCTGCGGTTCCATCGGCAAGTCGACCAGCGTCTGCGCAGACATATGGCGCGGCACGAGCGTCGGATTGGGCCCAGGTGCATGCGAGGCGGTCTGCGCAGCAGACCGATCGGGGTGGTCTGACGCGCCCTTTTCCACGGTGAAGGAACCAGTCTCCGGCACCGCTGTGGGAGCTCCTCCTCGGCCCCCCAGCTCGGCGACGCTGTGCCAGGTGTCCGACCCGGAACCGGGCGACTTCGAGCCCGGAACGGGCAGCGCCTGCGCATCCGACGCAGACATCTCTCGCCGAACCATGCGCAGTCGAGCAGCGGTCGACTCCAGATCGACCACCCGGTGCAGGGGATCACGCGCCGTCAAAGCACGCACCAACCAACGCACCTCATCGGGTGCGGAAGGCCCGGGGTCGAGGTGCGGAATGGCCCTCTTCTTGTCCTGCACGACCGAGAGGTTTTCCAGCAGGGAACCGGACTCCGGACGCTCGAATGCATGGTGACCGGTGAAGGCTTCGTAGATCACGATCCCAAGCGAGTAGCGATCCCAACTTAACCCGCTCGGTCGGCTGCCTCCGCCCCACTCCGGGGGCACGTATTGCAGCGTGCCAAACAAGGCGCCTGGGCGATTCAGCGTGGCTTGGTGGTCTTCGGAGACCAGTCCGAAGTCGACGAGCGTGGATCGTTCACCGGCCAAGATGATGTTGTCGGGCTTGATGTCGCGATGAAAAACGCCCCGACTGTGCAGATAGTGGACGGCGGAGCTCATCTGCGCCGCGAGAGACGTTGCGGCCCCCTTCGTGAGCGCGCCCTTCGCCATCAGGGCGCCAAGGCTGGTTCCGGCAACAAAGTCCATCTCCAAGAAAGGAGGCATGTGGTCCATGTGCACATTCCGCACCTTCACGATGTGCGGATGATCCAGTGAAAAGAGCACCTCCGCTTCACGAATGAAGCGCTTCCGGCTGCGAACCGAGCGCGACATCGAGGCGTCCATGGTCTTGACGGCGGCTTCGATGTCCGGAACCAGTGGATTGTAGCAGTGGTACACCGTACCCATGCCACCCCGACCGAGACGTCGACGGACGCTCCACGCTCCCAACTCAATGGCCTCGTTTCGTTCAGACACCACAATCTCCGCCTGGGCCGACACCTACCAGTGTCGCAAGACACACTCTCCACACGACCGGACCAGACTCGATAGGCTTACCACGAACGGTTCGACTCCAGCCCACCCACATGACGTCCGGTCTGATGAACTCTCTGACTCGCATCACTGCCGCGGCCACCTTCGCTCTGTTCGTCGCTCCATCCGAGGCTCGCGCCCAGGATGCTTTCGGATTCGAGCCAGGCATCTCGAGCGGCGCGCTGTACGACCCCATCTCTGCCCACAGTCCCTGGCAGAGCACCCGCAACCGGTTTCAAGGAAGCCTGTTCAGCGGCTATGCGTCCGACCCCGTCTACGCCTGCGCGATGAACGACGACGGAGAGTGCGTGGGCGGCCTCGAAAACTGGGTGCAAGACGACTGGA
>CAJWOS010000291.1 GCA_913044235.1 uncultured Pseudomonadota bacterium | reverse complement strand
GGATTACCTCATTTTTCTCATCATTGTCTACGCCATTTTTTCGTTAGTAACGCGATTGAAAAAGGAATAGATTTTAAAACGATTGCAAACTGGATCGGGCATACGGATGGTGGTCTTCTTGTTGCCAAAACATACGGCCATCTGCGTGATACTCACTCGTTGGCTATGGCAAAACTAATGGATTAATGAAAAAGAGCGAGTGGGAGAAAAAGATTAATCAGGCTTTTCTCGAGCCGAAAACCTTTTTCAAAACTATTTTTGAGTTGGAGCCACCCAAGGATTATGTACGCAAGATTGAGAGAGCTCTTGAAGCAGAAGCTTATAATGACAAATCTCTTCCAAGGTGGGTAAAGAATATTCGAAAAAAACTTGATCATAGCATTTTCAGGATTTACCAAGAATGTCTTTCCGATTTTAAGAGTGAAAATAGCAAATTAGGTTTTGCAACAGGAGCCGCTCAAGAACTTCGCGAGTATCTCCATGAAAACGGCTTCATCGACGTGGAGACTCCAATCCTCACCAAGTCCACGCCGGAAGGAGCGCGCGATTATCTCGTGCCGAGTCGGGTGCATCCAGGGCAGTGGTATGCGTTGCCGCAGAGCCCACAGATCTTCAAGCAGCTCCTGATGGTGTCGGGCTTCGACCGGTACTACCAACTCGCTCGGTGCTTTCGCGATGAAGACCTTCGGGCTGACCGCCAGCCCGAGTTTACCCAGATCGACATGGAAATGAGCTTTGTCACGCAGCAGATGGTGATGGACCTCTGCAACGGCATGATTCGACATGTCTGGTCCAAGGTGCGTGGCGTTCAGGTTGGCGAGATTCCCGTGCTCTCCTACGCAGACGCGCTGGCTCGTTTTGGGGTCGACAACCCGGACATCCGCTTCGCGATGGAACATTCCACGCTCGACGCGTCTGCATCGGGCTTCATCGTGCTGCAGCGTGCGGTCGAGGCCGGTGGGCTGGTCAAGGCGATGGTAGTCAAGGGAGCCGCCGGCGACACGAGTCGCAAGGTGCTCGACCAATGGACCGACTTCGTCAAGCGGTACCGCTTGGGTGGGCTGCTGTGGGGCAAGGTCAAGGGCGATCCGCAGGATGCAGCCAGCTGGTCTGGTCCACTCAAGAAGGTTGAGCTGGATGTGCTGGGGCAGATCGAAGGTGTCGAGGCTGGAGACCTTGTGCTCATGGCGGCCGGTCCCTCCGGCCACGTAAACGCCGGCCTTGGTCGTCTACGGGCCCACATCGCACGGCAGCGGGGGCTCATCCCCGCTGGAGTCTATGCGTTTTGCTGGGTCACCGACTTTCCTGCATTCGAGCACGACGAAGACAACGACCGCTGGGTATCCACGCACCATCCATTCACCAAGCCAGTCGACGAGCACATCGCGTGGCTGAACACCGACAAGATGGGCGACGTGCTGTCGGATGCCTACGACATCGTTTGCAACGGCTACGAGATTGGTGGGGGCTCCATCCGGATCCATCGCGCAGACGTTCAAGAAAAGGTGTTTGAGGCGCTCGGTTTGTCCATGGAAGAAGCCCAGCAAAAGTTTGGCTTCTTGCTCAACGCACTGGCCCACGGAGCGCCGCCCCATGGCGGACTCGCGATGGGGTTTGACCGGTGGGTGATGCTGCTGGCTGGAACCGAAAACATCCGCGACGTCATCGCATTCCCGAAGACGACTTCGGCACAAGACCTGATGGCCGAGGCGCCAAGCATGGTCGACAATGCACAGCTTCGCGAGCTTTCCGTGCAGAATACGGTCGAGACCGAGCAAGGCTGAGGGCGTCACCGCAGGGCAGGGGACCCGTAGAGCATGGCGCTTGCGTCTTGCTTTGTCAGATTTGGTCTCCACTCGGTGAGAAATGTGTGCGTCGTGCGTTCTGGAGGATGCGGACGCCCGGTACATTGACCGGAGGACCCGGAGGCGACCGCGAGGAGGTCGTTTATGCCGGTTCTTCCGTTGACTCCGCGTCTATTTCCAACGCTGCAACGCACCACGCGGGTGGAAGCTGCTGCGCGAACCGGCGACTCGGCAGGGGAGCGCCCGCCGCTTGTGGAGGAGGTGCCGGTCGCTGAGCGGTCCGCCGACCGCGTGCCCACCGATCCGGCGAAAGTGGTCGATGCCTTGCTGGAATCTCTCACGGACGCTGAGCTGGCGGACCTTGAGGAGCTCAGCACCGAAGACATCGAGGTGCTGGCAAGGCAGATGCACCTGCGGGGCCTTCGTCGACAGCATGCGCGAGGCTTTCTCGACCTTCAGGTGTGATGAGGAAGCGGCTGCAGCTGATTTTGGAGCGATTGCCGAGCGTCCTCTGCACGGTGGGCAGGGGAACGGGGAAGAGGAAGCCAGCGAAGCGAGAACAAAACCGCCGGGTCGGTCGGACCCGGCGAATGTGTCTTCTGACCCGTATGGCTACATCGGCGGGGGCGGTGGCCCACCACCTGGAATCGGCGGCGGACCGCCCGCACTCATGATCTCTGCCACGCTGCTGGCAGGTTCCCAGCCGGCCATGCCCTCTTTCCACACCAGAACCTGGGCACTGGGGTCGGCATCGACCATGGCCTTGATCTGGCTCGCGGGGAGCTGAGTCTGGCCACTGGGACCATGGCAGTGGTAGACCGGATCGGCCCCCATCGGTGGGGGGGGCGGCGCAGATGGCGGCACGAGATTGGCGATCTCCAGTACCTCCGCCCATGACTTCCATGCCGGAAAGCCGTTGGCCCAGACCTGATGGTTGCCGGTGCGGTTCGCAGCCACAATGTTCGCGATGTCCTGGGCCGAACCCTGCTGCTGACCGGTCGGTCCGGCGTAGTGGTACATGACGGCCACGGGAGGGGGAGGCGGCGCTCCAGCAGCCTGTTGCTGCATGCCAGGCTGCACCATGCCACCCATCATGCCACCCATCATGTTGCCCATTCCGGCACCCACGCCCATGCCCATGCCTGCTTGCATCATGCCTGAGCCCTGGCCTTCGTTGGCTGCTGCGGTCTGCATGGCGCCGACCACACGGTGCTGCTGCATCGCCTGGAATACGTCGGCGTTTTGCCGCAGGCCGGTTCCGAGGCGGTTCATCTGCACCCGCTCGCGGTCGAGCTCGCGCATATGCTCGCGAATCTCTTGTGGGATGTTGGCCCGGATGCTGAACTCGGTGATGCCGATGCCGAGCTTTTGCTGGAAGGTCTTGTCCATCTCGGCGCGAACCGCTTCGCCCACGGCCTTGGAATGGTTGGTGAGCTTGTGCAGATCAATGTCGCCGACTTGTGCCATCGCGTGCTCAAACTCTGTGATGAGTTCGTTGCGAACGCGTTTTTGGACTTCCTGCGTCTCGAAGAGACCAAAGTTCCCAACCATGGTCTCCAGGAAGAGCGCAGGGTCTGTGATCTTGAAGGTGTAGGTACCGTGGGCCCTGTACTCGACGCTGCCGAAGTTGGGGTCCATCGTGACAATGGGCTGTGGCGTGCCCCACTTGTTGGCGGCGAACTCGCGTGACGAGACGAAAAAGATGTCGCCCTTGTAGGGATAGTTGAGCTGATACTGGATGCTCTCGAAGAACGACCACAACGCCTTGGTGCGAGAGTTAAGCTCGTAGGTGCCGGGGTCGAATGCCTCTGAGGACTGTCCCTCGTTGACGAAGACCGCGGACTGGCCGGGCCGAACGATCAGCTTGCCACCATCCTGGATGGCCTGGTTGAAGACCGGGTAGCGGTAGACCACAGTCTCGCGGTCATCTTCCATCCACTGGATGACGTCGAGAAACTGTGCCTTTGCGTGGGACTTGAGCGTTTTCCAGATACTCACGGAGTCACTCCTGTAGAGAACCAACGGGCCGACGGAGACCGGCGGACGGTGAACAAACGGGAACGGGGTGCTCCGCACCAGTCGGAGCGCGCGTTCCTGGACGAGCGGACTTGGACGCCCAAGCTAACATCCCCCCGTGTACGACGGGCGCGTGTCGATGTTCGAGCGAGCTGGGGATTTATTGCGGTTGTCTGGCTGTGTGGCCAGGGTCACTCGTAGCGAAGCCCGGCGCCGCTCACGAACACATCGGCAGCCAGCCCGCGGTTCAGCATGTTGTCGCGTACGGGAGTGAGCAGCTCCGTGGGCAGGCCCAGGCTGCGACGGAGATCGGAGAGAAGGTCGGTCACGAGAATGTGTCGGGCATTGAAGTCTCCTGCTCGCGCGATCGCCGCGTCGCCCTGGCCAAAGTCCACGCCGAGCAGGAGCCACTCAGGACGGGCCCAGTCGGCCACGAGCTTCGCGAACCAGGCATCGGGCGTTCCGTCATGCAGGCAGAGCGAAGCGTGGACGAGGTGGTTGCCGTCGGGGAAACGGACCCGCGTGACCATCGGTGCACAGCGGGGCATCTCGACTCGCTGCACAAGCCGACGGGCAGCGCGGTCGGGCCGCCGCAGGGCGCTCTGCAACTTGAAGACCGTCTCGAGCGGGGTGGCGTACGGGATTGGACTGAAGGCGCGTTGTTCAACGGTGAGCCCGTCGATTTCTGTGGCCGTGGGGACGGTCCGGACCGCGCCTTGGCTCGACAGCCAGTCGATGATCGGTGGTGGAGCGACCACGGTGGGGCTCTGTCCGGCGCGGACAGCGTCACGTGTAGCGACGAGCTGTTCGGGCCAAGCGCCAGTGAGAATCACAATGGCATCGGCAGACGGTGTGGAGATGGGATCAAAGCGAATCGGCCGCCCGCGTCGGTCCATCCGTAGGGACAGTGCGCCTTCGTGTTCGATCCGCAGGCGCCAGGGGTAGTCGGCGCCGGATGGGCGGCTGGACATCCGTCCTCCAGTCTTCGGCGGGGGCATGAGAGGAGTTTGCCGACGGGGCCCCGACGGAGAGCATACCCGGATAGCCTGTCGAAGACCGTCCGGTATGGAATCGCAGGAGTCCGATGTATCCGCCACCGCCACCCGTCGAGGAAGTGCAGTTTGTGCGGGTTGATGTCCCAGATCTACCGGGAGCAATCGCCAGCAGCAGCGTCGGCAGTGTGTTTGAAGGGGATCCAGGGCTCAACCACCTACCGTCTCGGCCGGAGGCCATGGCTGAGATCGACCTCGTGGAAGCCACCGGTGCGGTCGCCGCGCTGGATGCTTCGCAGTGGCACGGATCCGGGTACACCGGGAAGGGTGTGAAGGTCGCCGTCTTTGACAGCCAGTGGCGGGACTGGGAGCTGCTCGCCGACGAGCTCGGGACCGTTGCCGGTACCCACGACTGCTTTGACCACCGGTCGTGTGCCCGACCGATCGATAGCTTTGCTCGATACACCTCCTCGGGCCGCCACGGTGTGGCCTGTGCAGAGGTGATTCACGACATCGCTCCGGACGCCGAATTGCACTTGGTTCGGGTGACCAGTCTTACTTCACTCGAAAATGCCGTCGATTGGGCCATCCGGGAGGAAATCGACATCATTTCGATGTCGCTTTCGTTTTTCAACGAGTCTGCCTACGATGGAACCGGGCCGGTCAATGATCCAATGGACCGACTGGAAGCAGCCGGCGTGCTGATGGTGACTTCCGCTGGCAACTATGCGCTGGAGCACTGGATGGGGTCGCTGGTGGACTCCGACCACGATGATCTGGTCGAATTCCAGCCCAACCAGGAAGGGTTGTGGGTCTACTGGAATGCGGGTCGACGGCGACTGGACATCACGTGGGACGACTGGAACACCTGTGGAGCCACCGACCTCGATGCTTATGTCTACAGCGAAGCGGGTGATCTGGTGGGGACGGGCGTTCGGGAGCAGCGGGCCCCCGAAGTTCGCGATGAAAACGAGGCCTGTACCCCGGTGGAGCGAGTGACCGTGAACGCCGCGGAAGACGGGTGGTACCGCCTGATGCTCCGCCGAACGCGTGGCGACGACGATGCCACTGTGCATGTGTTCGCGCGCGGGGGGGAGCTGTACACACCGGTATTCGAAGGCTCGATCACCGATCCGGGAACCCATCCGTCTGTGCTCACGGTGGGGGCGGTCCGTGAGCGGAACTACCTCTTCAACAGCGCGCAAGCGTACTCTTCCCTCGGTCCGACTCTGGCCGGAGTGCCCAAGCCCGACATCGCCGGACCCGATGGCTTGTCCACGAGCAGCTTCGGACCAAGTGGGTTTTTTGGGACCTCAGCAGCCACACCCGCTGTGGCTGCTGCCATCGCAGTCCTGATGAGCGAGGTTCCCGGTCGGAGTCCTCGAGCCGCTGCCGACCTCCTGATCCGTTGGGCGGAGTCGGATCAGGCCACCTGGGAAGCTGTCGACCCCGCGCTTGGCGCCGGTCGCGCGCGACTGCCCCCGCTGGAACGCGCCTCGGGTGGGTGCGGTCTGGGTCCGATTCTGCCCATGATGGTGCTGCTCCCCGGCCTCGGCTTGCGCCGGCGTTCGCCTCGTACCCGTCGGACCGGCTAAGGTTGTGCGCCGAGCGAGATTCGCTCCCCGGAGGCTGTCATGTCGTCGCGCTCTTCCGTCCTGTCGCTGCCGTCTCGTTGCACGGTTCGGCCCGGTCTGCCCCTGACGCTCCTGCTTGGTCTCGTGACCGGTGTATTGGGAGCCTGCAATGGCAACGATAAGGGCTCCGAAACGCTCGTTCCGGTCGATGGATCTGTTGCTGATCGGGTCGAGGTTGTGCCCACGATCCGCGCCGGTCGTGTGGAGCTCGTCGCGCGCACGGTCAACAGCTACCGGGTCGCGGTCGGCGGCGGTCTGCTCACGTTGAGTGCAACGGGGGAGAATCTCGAGAGCGAGACGGTCTCCGACGTCGTCGACACCTCGATTACGGGGGTGGGGTCGCTCACGCTGCCCGTCACGGGCCCAGGGCGTGTGGACTTCTCGGTGGTCGATAGCGAGCTCGCGATCGACTTGGGTGATGCTGTCGGCACATCCTGGACGGTCGACCTGCCGATGTCTGGATGGGCTGCCGGTGGGATTGCGATGAACGGATCCATCGAGGCCGCGGCCTCGTTTGCGGCGCCCGGAAGCGGTGGCGTGGTGCTCGCGAGCGAAGACGAGGTTTGGTGGACCAGCAGCACGCCTGGGGAAGAGGCCTACATCGTTGCAGACATGCCGCAGAATGTGGCTGGACTTGAGGCCGGTCACATCGACCGCGACGGTATCCTTGACCTTGCCATCTGGAGTGGCAATCAAGCCATCCTCTTGCGGGGGCTTGAAGGCGGCGGCTACACGTGGGGCACTGGCTGGCGTGCAGTGGAAGGCGACATCGTGGGTGTGAGCCTCGCCGATGCCGACAGCGACCGGATCACCGATGTGTCCATCGGGTCATCGGGCGGCGGCAGTGGCGTGGTCACGGTGTACCACCATGATGGGGGCTGGAGTTTCGACCCCTACGAGAAGCTTGTGGTCAACTCGGAGCTGTACAGCATCGCTGCGGGTGATGAGACTGGAGATGGGCGCCCTGACGTGAGCATTTTCGCCACCGTGACCGGCACCATTCGCCGGTATTCTCTCGCCGAAGAAGGCTGGGTGGGAGCACAGACCAGCGAGTTGCCCGGATATGAAAGCGCCGATGGTGGCGTACTGTTCCCACTGGTAGACCTCGATGGCGACGACATTCTCGAGACCGTCATCGAAGGCAGTGCCGACGCCAACACCCAGGACCTCGTTTTCTACGTGGTTGATCCTGCGGGGGCGGGCTCTTCGAACTATCCGCAGTCATATGGGATCTATGATGGCGCCGTTGCAGACCTCAACCTCGATGGGCGGACTGACATTGTGGTCGCCGAAGACGACCGTCTCAATGTGATCAGCTGGGATGGCGAGTCCTTCGAAGCACGCGCGAGCGAAGGCATCGGTCCACACGGGCCGGTTGCGGTAGCCGATTATTCTGGCGATCTGCTTCCCGATGTTGCCATCGCCACCGACGTGGTGCGCTTCCATCCAGGCGAGCTCAACGAAAACGGCGCCTGGACAAGGTCCAACTTTGACTGGGTCTCGTATCCGACGGTCTATGAGCCGAACATGCGACTGGCCGATGTGAATGGAGACGGAGGAACCGATATTGTTGGACTCCAGGTCGACCCGAGCACAGGCGATGTCGATGTGGTCGCATGGCAGGTCAACTTCGATGGGGTCGAGCCCGAGATCAACCCGCTTGGCTCGGTGAGTCTCGTCACCAGTGGAGTGGGGCACGACCTCGCGGTCTGCGATGGCGCCATCTTCGCGCTCTCGGAGGGGGTCGCCACTGACTCCACATCGACCGCATCGGTCATCAACCTCACCGCAATCCGCTATTCGGGGAGCGATGGCGCAACGAAGCAAGCGGAGGTCGCCGTCGAGCGCGGGACCATGATCGACTGCGGCACCCTTGAGAATGGTGTTGAGGGCGTGGTGGTTTCGAGCACCACAGGTCGCTGGGAGAGCTTCACGAACGGACTCACCGCTGTGGGCGGCGGGGAAGTGGGCTCTACCCAAGACATCGCGCTGGCCGATACCGACGGGGATGGGCTCGGAGAGGTGGTCGGTTGCAGCTCCAGCGAGGGCGAGTGCTCTATGCTTGTGCTTGACCTGAACGGCGATGGGGTCGACGAGATCGTTCGCTCCTCGGACACCACTGTACTGCTGATGGGAGAGACGGAGCAGACCATCGCGGGCACGGGACGGCTGCGGGCTGCGGATATCGACGGGGATGGCGCGAAGGACGTGCTCGGCTGGAATGCGGGCGCAGGCTTGCTCTACATCTGGCGGAACGTCGGAACCGCACTGGCACCACCGGCGGGTGTGCATTCCCAGCGAGGCCTGGCGGCACTGGCTGGTCTGGCAGACATGACGGGCGATGGTGTTCCCGAGCTCGTCTTCATCGATGAAAACGGAGCGCTGGTCCATTCCGCGGCAACGACCGCAGCCGAAGGCGCGAGCTGGTAGTCCCCACGGTGCGATGCCGGAACGGAGTCCGGACTCCAGCTGCGGCGCGCCTGGAGACTCGATCGGTTCGAAGCGGATCGGATGATGTTGGAGGCCAGCAGGGCCTCCTTACGTGCGGCGGACACGGTGCGGGAGCGGCGGTCTGTGGGCACCCGGAACGCCGCTCCATCGGAAGCTGCTGGTGTAGAGCCCCGGAGACGCACGCTGGAGGTCCGA
>CAJWOS010000290.1 GCA_913044235.1 uncultured Pseudomonadota bacterium | reverse complement strand
CGAGTATGTTGCCAATGCTTACGTTCACCGCAAGGTAGGTGATGGCGATCACCAGGGTGGGAACCGGGCCCAGCTGGACTGCGGAAAGCAGCAGTGGCGGAAGGGCGGCCACGATGCTCCCGATGCTTGGGATGTAGTTGAACAAAAAGGCAACCACGCCCCACAACACCGCAAAATCCAGACCCAGCGCTGCATTGACGGACCCCACCAAGAGACCAGTGACGAGGCTCGCACCGGTCTTGATGGCCAGGTAGCGCTGAACGGTGGCGGAGCCATCGAGCAAGCTCCGGGTGAGGCGGGAGTCGGCTCCGAACACCACCCGGACCTTTTGGTCCAGCTCCGAGGCCTCGAGCAAGATGAACGCGGTGAAGATGACCACGATGAAGAGTCGCGAGAGAATCGTGAGGACCGCGCTGAGGGTTTGTCCCACTGCATTGAGCAACGCGCCGGGGTCGATGAAGGTGGCGGTCTCGTCGAGACTTGGCGGGACGACATTCCAGCGAGTCAGCAGGGCCAGTGTGTTCTCGACCAATTGTTCCAGCCGGCCCTGATACTGCGGGATCGTGGCGGTGAAGCGTCGGACGGAGTCGCCGAGCAGGACTGTCAGGCCAACCAGTGCGCTTGCTAGCACCAGGACCACCAGGACCACCGCCAACACCCTTGGAACCTTTCGCAGGGTGAGAAAGCGCACGATAGGCTGGCAAAGCACGGCCAGAAAGACCGAGAACAGAACCGGTAGGAGGATTTGACCGGCGGCCTGCAGGCCCGCGAAGACGACCACCAGGCTGGCGAATCCCAGCAGGAGGTTGAGCAGCGGGGAGCGAGGGGAGTCCGACACGGGCGAGCCTGGGGTTGAGGGCGACGAAGCAGCTTATCGGGGTGTGCAGAGACGCAGGTTGGCGACCGGGACTGCAGACGTCAGAGCACGAATGCACCGGCCATATCGAGGGTGACGCCCCAAGTGGTACTGACCCCCAGGGTATCGTTGGCGTCGGTGCGGCCGCGGATTGCGAAGACTTGTCCGAACGCACCGATGTCGAGCCAGGTGGCGAGCGGGAGGAGCAGCCGTGTGTCCCCGACAGCACGGAGTCGGAGGTCAGAGGGGTCGTCATCGTTGGTGTTGGCGTAAAGAGCAACGTCGGCCGTGGTGGTCCACTTGACCGATGGACCGAACGACTGGAAGGTTTCCCAGTCGAGGGCACCACCAAATTCGGAGGGCTTCTCGTCGAGCCGCGCCATGTCCCGGTTCACAAATCCGCCGAGGCGCAGGCTGCGGATCGGTCCAGCCCGCAGCGCGGAGATGCCGAGCGTGAGCGAGAGATCGGCCTGTTTCATTCCAGTGCCACCGTCTTCGACCTCGATCGCCGTGAACTCCGAGTCGTAGGCAACCTCGGAGAATGGCATCATCCGCAGGGAAGGCAGGGTGGGAAAGGCGAGACCCGGCAGGCTGTGGGATGACGACAGCAACAAGTCGTCGGCGAGCTCCTCGGGATCTTCCTCACCGGCTCGAATCCGGCTGAAGGCTCCGATGGCGCGGGCATCGCTCAAGATGGATGGGCCCGAAAACTCGAACGCGACGTCGGCTTCGCTTCCAAAGGTGTATGAAGAAGGGGAGGTGGCGAGGGTCTCTGGCACCGTTGCGAAGGCTGGATCGTCGACCCCGGAGAAAGATGTGGACTGCACCCCGAGTCGGCGTATCCGCAGCAGCCACAGTGGCTCGAAGGTGTTGGGGCGGTCTTCGAGGAGTGCCTGAGAAACCCCTTCAACGCCGACGCCGGTGGTGTCGCGGACGAGACGGAGCTCCTCGAGAGCGACGGAACGGAGCGTGGCCGGCTGACTGGGGTTGGCGTCGGTGGGCACGATGGAGATGGTGGGGCGGTCCAGGGCTCGTGTGCTCTCAAGCGACGTGAGAATCTCGCCGATCGGCGTTGTGGCTGCCGCCCGATGGGTGGTCACCACCCGATAGATTCGCTCGGGCTCCAGCCAGCGAGGCCCCACGGTCCAGACCTTCTCTCCTGGTTGAATGCCACAGGTCACGGTCTTTAGGCCGGCGAGTCGGTCTGCGAGGCGTTGGATTTGGATGCCGGAGATACGGTGCACTTCGAGGGTGTCGGGCAGCGCGAGCTGGCGGAGTGCTTGGAGCTCGGAAACGGGCCCCGGAGCGGGGGGTGGGCCCGGTAGTGTGTCCAAGACGACGATGTCGCCATCGGCTCCGCCCCGAATCGCCTCGCACATCATCTGATGCCAGAGTGCGCTGGTCCAGGTCTCCAGTGCTGCGGCTTCGGGCTGCGGGCCGAGCAGAGGAACCTCTTGCGCCGGGAAGTGGGTGGCGCGGACCGCCGTGATGGCCGCAGTCGCGTCGGGGTCCGTCGGGGCGGCTTCCGGCAGTGGCACCGGCACGGTGCGAACGCGTTCCAGGTAGCGGTCTTCGGCAGAAAAGAACAGCTCTGCGACTGCGAGTCCATCCATCGGCAGTGTGACAGCGGCCCCTTTTCGTGCGCTGTCGAGGCGCAGGAGCTCGACTTCGCGGGCGGTGGTGCGCATGGTGGCGAGCGTGGGGTCGCCCAGAAGCAGATCGACCCCTCGGAGTTCTCGCCGAATGCGCTCTTGAACATCGCCACCCGCGGTGGTGAGCGCAACGATGGCGTGGGGGGGCTGGGCCCTTGCTTCGAGTGCAGCCACGATGGGTTGCACGTCTGTCACTGGGTCTGTGATGCGCACGCCGTCAGCATCGAGCCCAGCGTGGATGTTTTGCAGCGCAGGGTCGAGAATTCCGACGAATGCGATTCGGATGGGACCACTTGGGTGTGCGAGCTCGATGGTGTGCGACGAGGGCAGCTGCCGCATGGGGTCGTCGGCGTGCCAGTTGCTCGCGATGTAGGGTAGGCCGAAGGAGGCTTGCTCCTCGATGAATGCGGTTGCTCCGAGGACAAGCTCGGTCGCTCCAGGCACCAGAACGCCAGGAGACACTCGCTGAAAGTCACGCAGTCGTGTGGCACGATGCAAGGAAGGCGCCCCGTCCACAACGCTGCTCGCGCCATCCAAAGCGGAACCGGCATCCACATAGATGGTCGTTGCTGGGTCTTCGACCATGGCGGTGCGAATCGCTTGCAGCGTGCGGCTGTGGTCCAGCACTGGATCTCCGACCGCAAGAAAGGTCACCGACCGTCCCGCAAGGGCGAGCGTTCCGGCGACCGCTTCGCGGGTTTCCCAGCGACCCAGTGCCCAGTCCACCGGAGGCCCGTCCCCTCGAGTGGTGAGGTGGGCGCTGGCCCCCGACGGGTGCGTGCAGACTTGGCGTTGGTACTGATCGACATCACCGAGTGCCGAGAGCCAGTCTGGGGCAGGAGCTGGTGCTTCGAGCAGTAGGTGGCCGGTGGCATGTCGGCGGCCGGAGGGAGGGGCTGCGTCGATACATGCGACGGGCTGTCCGTCCAGGAAGGCCACGGCGGACCTCATCGTGCCATCGACCACCAAAATGTGCGGCCCCTGGGCGAGCACGCCGTGGAGACCATGCGCATCCGTGATGCGGGCCCCCGAGGGCTGTGCGTCGGCTGCCAGTGCGTTTAGGACACCCGTCGGGGGGAGGTTTCGACCGATCCCTTGCGAAGCTCCGGTGAAGACGAGTCGGACCGGGCGCGACTCGGGGGAGGTGACTTGAAGGTCTGTTTGGGATTGTTCCGGCTCGAGGGTTGTGTCGAGCGGCGTCGCTGGAGCCGCGCGAGCACAAACGGCGAGGGCGGCCCACCAGAGGAGGGGTGCGAACATGATGATGCTGAAGCCGGGACTGGGGACTCAGTCGGTGGCTCGCGCGGCGACTCCGGGGTCTCGGATGCACCGGGCCAGCGCCGACAGGTAGCTGCCGTGTATTTCGTGGTACCCGCTGTATCCGTGTGCCCGGAGAAGATCCCGCAGGGCGGGAAGATTGTAGTGCGGTACGGTCATAAACAGGTGATGGCAGCAGTGGTAGTTGAACATGTATGGTGCGAAAATCACTTGTTCAAGGCGGTTTGGGACGATGTCGACTGTGGGGATTCGCAGCCCCCCGAACTCCTTGAAACCACCGGGCAGCTGCTGTGCGATGAGCTGCGCGAGCCCGTGCTCGACCACAATGCGACACCGGTTCAAGAAGACCGCCACGCCGAACAGAGGCGCAATCCAGAGGACGAGGTAGCCCCAAAACCATCCAGTGGTAGCCCAGCAGGTGCCGATGAGGCAGAGCTGGGAACCGATCACGAGCAGGGTGTCGCGCTTCTTCTTGCCCTTGACCTTGTCGCTCTGCTTTTTATGGGTGCCAATGCCCCCCGTACCCTTCTGGTAGATCTTGATCAGAATCTCGATGAAGGTGCCAAAGACCAGGACCGCCATCCGTGGCAGCCCTGGTCGGGCTTCCACGACCCACCCATAAATGTGGCCGTCGGGGTCTTCCTCTCGATTGCGGACCTTGTGGTGGTCGAGGTGTTGCAGCCGGTAGGCTGTGAAGTTGACGCCCACCATCGCCTGGCCGACCACGCCGAGAGAGTCGTTGAGTGACTTCGGATACGCGAGCGTGGAGTGGACTGCTTCGTGCCCGCTGATCACAACACGGTACTGCAAGTACCCCATCACTGGGATCATCCAGGCCCAGTGCAGACCGCCCAGCCACAATGGCGCAACCAGTAGACCGGCCACACCCAGGTAGGCGAGCGCCAGGCCGGGAAGCGCGACGTTGCGCCGGTCGTTGCGCAGCTCCCGCAACCGTGCTTCGAAGCCCTTGCGAGAAGAACTTGGAGATGCATTCGCGACGGATGTTGCAGATGGCATGGGCAGCCCCGAGACAAGATCTGGATGTAGCACAGGACCGTGATGTGTCGATCTTAGCGGCGGCATGGGTCACGAAGGCGGTATTTTATCGAAACAACGGTTATGCGGCGTCGTGGCTTGGACACCAGTAGAATCTGCGGCCCTACTGATTTGCCGGTCTCGTTCGGGACTCCTCGCCACAGCACACGCTCATATGCTTGTGAAAGGAGACTCGCTTTGCCTCGCCTCATCATCAAGTCGACGATGTCGAAGAACCAGCGGTTCGAGCTGCCGAGTGGCGAGACCACTTTTGGACGAGAAAACGGCTGCAACCTCACTTTGCCGAACGTTTCCGTGAGTCGCCAGCATGGCCGGATTCTTGTCGGGGTTCAAGGGGTCACGATCGAAGACGTGGACTCAAAGTCCGGGATTCTCCTGAACGGTGAGCGCATCGAGCAGCATCTGCTTCGTTCTGGCGATGAGATCCAGGTGGGCAAGTTCAGCATGGTGTACCTGGGCGATGGGCGTCAGGACCGCTTCTTTAAGGGGCGATTCGTGGAGTACCTCCCGGACTATTCACCGGGGACCGTGATGCTCGATGATGGCGCGGCGACTTTTGCGCTCACGCCGGATGCGCTGAAGCGGCTCCAGCAGGAGAGTCACCTTGTGGAGACCGCGCGCTTTCGGCTGCTGACCGACAAGCGAAGCTTCTGGTATCCGGAAGACCGTCCTCTGACGTTCGGTTCGGGTGGGATGGTGCAGGTCGACGGTTGGTTTACTTGGGGGGTCGTGGCCGAGGCCTTCTGGGATGGCCACAAGCACACGGTCAAGCGCAACGCCTGGTGGACGTCGGTGAAGGTGAACGACGAGTCCGTGTCCCAGCGTCGACCGCTTCGCGACGGGGATCGGGTTCAAGTGGGCAAGACCGTTTTTCTCTACGAGACCGAGTGAGTTTTCTCTACGAGACCGAGTGAGCGGATCTGCCGTTCGGAGCGCCCCGTTGGTGGAAGACGGCTCGCTTGCCGCCAGCCGCCACGATTCCCGCTTGTCACGATTCCAGTGGGCCACGAAGCCGCCACGTTGGGATCGGACAACCGCCTGGCCTGGGGAATCGGTATGCCGATCGCTCAGCCTGTGGGTTCAAGCAGCGGCTTCGAGTGCAGCATCGAATGCGTGTAGCGTCCCGGACTCGTAGGCCCGCAGCAAAGTGAAGTACTCGCGGACGGCGGCGATTGCTTGGTCGGGAGTCTGGCTGGTGAGCACGGCCATTCGCAGCAGCGTGGCTCCGTGTGGCAACCCGCGGGTGAAGTGGTTTGCGACTTTTTTGAACCGTCCCAGTGCTCCCTTGTCCCGGTTGAACACAGCGCGGAGGTTGGCCAGGAAGCCGAGCAAAACCCGTTCTTTTTCGGCTGCATCCACCGTTGTGATGGGCAGTCCCGCGAAGTGTTCGGCGATTTGGCGCAGGGCCCATGGATTCCGCATGGCACCCCGCCCCACCATCACTCCCGCGCAGCCGGTGTCGGCCACCATCCGCACCGCAGAAGGGATATCAATCACATCACCGTTGCCGATTACGGGCACCTTGAGACGGGCCACGGTCTCGGCAATCTTGTCGACAGCTCGAGCGCCACCGTACCGATCCTCGCGGGTTCGCCAGTGAATCGTGATCGCTTCGGCACCCTCCTCCTGCAGCTGCCACGCAAGCTCCGGGGCGTTGCGGTTGTCGGCGGAAAAGCCGCTGCGCATTTTGACGGTGAGCGGCACAGAAATCGCCGCGCGTACTGCCCGCACGATCTCGACTGCAAGAGTGGGGTCTGCCATCAAGGCGGAGCCGCCAGAACTTTTGCAGACCCGCTTGGAGGGACAGCCCATGTTGATGTCGACAATGGTGGCGCCCAGATCCTGCACCACCCGAGCGGCGTCGGCCATTGTCTTCGGGTCTTTTCCGTAGATCTGCAGCGCGACCGGTCGCTCGTCCGGGTCGAACTGCGCCATGCGCTTCCACTTGTGCCCCCTCTTGGCGCCGGCGACAGCTTTGCTCGCGATGAACTCCGTATAGGTGAGTCCAGCCCCCCCAATACTTCGGATGACGCGCCGAAAGGTGAGGTCGGTCACGCCCTCCATGGGGGCCAGCACAACGGCGGGCGAAACCAACAGGTCGCGCACTCGGTAAGCGGTGGGCAGAGGGCCGGACATGGCGAGGACTCCAGGGCAGTGTCCAGTGGGCGGGTTTTACTGTCTGAGGATGTATCTGGCGAACGCCGTTTGGGTGCTGGGTGGGATAGGCGCCGCTCTCGGAGCCAGCATGTCCCAGTCCACATTTCTCCCCAAAGCCGAGTCCGTCACCCGAGAGGGGCAACCTGACGGGTTCATACCCAGCCGCTTCTTTCGCCCCGAGGTGCTTCAGGGAGGAATGACTCGACTTGTGGTCAGTGTGCCCATGGGAGAGCTCGAGGCTGTTCATCGGGCACTCGTGGGAGCCATCGAGCCGCCGCTCAAGCTGTTGTACAAACAGCTCACGGACCGCATCCGAGGCATCCAGCTCCCCAAGCCGATTGACCGGGTGGCGGTCGAGCTGCCTCGCGATCGTGTGCTCGACGCCTTTACCCGAAACAAGCGCTTGATTTACCACGACGGACGCCATCAGCTCTGGGTGCGTGGGAGCCGAGGGGAGCAGGTGGTGCTCGAGGAAGTGGGGCAAATCTTCGTATATCCCGACGATTTTTTGTTCCGCGACGTCCTGCTTGGGCTGGGTATTCCCGAGGGGGATGGTGAAGAAATGGGCGCTCGTGACTACGTTCGGGTCACGTTTGACGCGCGATGTGACCAGGAAGAGGCCAACCTATTGCACGAACTGCATCTCGTGGAATGGATGGGCTGAATCGAAGCGACGAAGCGTTGCGGGTCGGCGTCAGCCGACGCTCCCGATTGAGGATACGGTGTGGGCATGGGAAGACCACCTGCCGGCAAGGAAGCGGACCACGGCACAGCGGATGTGTTGAGGGAGGACCGTGTCTCCCAGGTGCACTCGGTTCCGATGGTCGAGGATGCCTCCGACACCCTGATGGTGGTTGCGGAGCCTCTTGAAGAGGGAGGGGCGCCGGTTCCGCCGCCGGTCCATCGCCGCGATCGGAAGTTCCGCAGTGACCCGAATCTCGGCCTTGTGCTCGGGGGGCAGTACCGATTGGAACGGTCTGTTGGACATGGCGGTACCGGTCGGGTCTACGTGGCCACGCAGCTGAGTCTCGGACGGTCCGTGGCGGTGAAGATGCTTCGACCGGAGCTCGACACCGAGTCCGCGGGTGAACAGTTCGCCGAGCGGTTTTTTCGGGAGGCCTCGCTGGCGGGTGGACTCTCCCATCCGAACGTAGTCACGATTCACGACTACGGACGCGACGAGGACGGCACCTGCTTTATCGTGATGGAGCTTGTCGAGGGCCGCAGCTTGAAGGCCTTGATGAAAGCGGGACCCCTAGAACCCGAGCGTGCACTCGACCTTTTCGCCCAGATCGCTCGAGGCCTTCGACATGCCCATCGGAGCGGACTGGTCCATCGCGATGTGAAGCCTGGAAACGTGCAGATCACTCCTGGCGACGATGGGCGAGAGGTGGCGAAGCTGCTTGATTTCGGGCTTGTGAAGTCCGACATGCCCGAGGTCACGGAAATTACGCGAGAGGGGAGCTTCCTCGGTACTCCACACTATGCATCGCCAGAGCAGGTGCGTGGCCAGGAGGCCGACGCGCGTTCAGACCTCTACGCTTTCGGTGTCATGCTGTATCGGGCATTCACGGGGGTGTTGCCATACTACTCGCGCAACTCCATGGCACTGGCGATGGCGCATGTGCGTGACCCTTACCCGTCGATGGCCGAGCGAGCGCCGAAGGTTCGCGTGGCTCCTGCGCACGAGGCCATCGTTCGCAGGCTGTTGCAGAAGGATCCGGAAAAGCGGTACGAGTCGGCGGATGCCCTGTTGTTCGACTTGGAGCATGCGGTGGATGAGATTCGGCGGAGAACCCCGACGCCGTTTGCGGCACGGGGGCCGTCGATGGCTGCGGCAGGATCGGGTGCGGTGCGCGCGTCGTCTGGAGAATTTCCCCTGGGGCCTGTGCTTGTGGGAGGGCTTCTCCTGTGTGTCGCGATTGCTGCCGGTGAGTTCTGGTGGTCCGCACGGGGAGGGGGGGCGACAGCGATACCGGCAATGTCTCCCGTGGCCGAGCCATCCGTCGACTGGAGCGCAGCGGTGTTGGTGGCGGAGGAGCCGGTCTCACTGCAGGTCTCACTGGCTTCCGACCCATCCAAAGCGGAGGTCTGGGTCGATGGCG
>CAJWOS010000289.1 GCA_913044235.1 uncultured Pseudomonadota bacterium | reverse complement strand
CTGCTCCATCGAGGCGGGCCGGCCACTCCTGGCGTAGTCAGTTTACGAAATAGCGCGGTGGAATCCACCGCCAACCACCTGCACCACTGGCCGTTGTCTCCGTCGCTCGGACTTCGCCCACAGCGGCAACGATGTCGTCAGCGGTGAGAATGGTGGCTTCCTCAAGCTTCAGGCACTGTGCGATTCCTGGAACATCTTTCTGCCCCAGAGCGCGAGTGGGAAGACCGGGGAACCGGTCCACGACATGCCCCTGGATGGTGCGCACAAAGCCAGCGAAGGAGCGGTCTTCTGCAGCCACGACCAGGTGACCGGTGCGCTGGACGCTCTCGTAAACGGTGTCGAGATCTGGTGGCACGAGCGTGCGCAAGTCAATCACTTCTGCGTCGACGCCTGACTTTTCGAGCGTCGCAGCGGCCTTCATTGCGGTCCATACCGCACGCCCCCATGCCACGATGGTGACGTCGTGACCCGACCGCCGGATCGCCGCCTTTCCAATCGGTACGCGCAGCGCCGGGTCGATGGACGGAATGCCTCCCCGCATGATGTCTTTCTTCAGAGTCTTGATCTCAGCGGGATCGGTGGGCTCCCCTGGGAACGCAGGTCCGAGCGACTGACGATACATCCACTTGGGCTCCAGAAACACCACAGGACTGCGGTAATCAGCGGCGGTCATCAATAGACCATAGATGTCCCAGCTGGTGCTTGGCATCACCACGACCAGCCCTGGGATGGGCGTAAAGTAGCCATCAATGCTCATCGAGTGGTAGACCGCGCCGCCACCAAACGGATCGGTGGGCGTGCGGAGAATCATCGAAAAGCGACTGTTGCCGTTGCTGGTCCAGTAAAGGTTGCCCATGTGGACCAACCAGTGGAATGCGTTGAGCGAATAGTCGCCGAACTGGATTTCTGGAAGCGCCACAAAGTCGTCATGCAGTGCAGCACCACAAGCCGTCCCCACAATGAGTGGCTCGTTGAGTGGTGCATCGAACACCTTCCCAGGATGTTTCGCCAACAAGCCGGCAGAGGCCTGCATGACGCCCCCAAGCTTGGCAACATCCTGCCCCCACATCACCCCTCCCTTCGTGGCGATGATGTGGTCGAGCGCCGCTCGAATTGCACCGCCATAGGTAATGTTGGTCTGGCCCGACACGGCAGCTTCCGTCACATCTGGCAGCGGAGGCCGGATGTTTTCATAGATGCTGTCCAGGGGCGGGTCGGGCTCAGCGCGAACCTCATCGAAGATGTTGCGAATCGACTCGTCTTCCTGGCCCATCACGCGACCCAGATCATGGTGCGAGAAAAAGTCTCGCCCCTCTCCTTCCACCCGGGTCATCTGGTCGCCTTCCTCGAGAACGCCACGTTCCACCAGAGCGCGACCGAACTGAATGATCGGATCATCCTGCGAGAGGTCGAAGGTCATGTCTGCTGCACTGCTGTGGCCGTTGAAGCGAGGCAAGCTGTGCACATACAGGAACGCAGGCTTCTGCTCCCCCTGCACATACCGAGCGCATTCCAGAGTGGTCTGGAAGGTGTCCCAGAAATCGGTGCCATCGCAGGAGAAGTGCCGCACTCCGAAGCCGGCCGCGTAGCTGGCGAAGTCCTTGATTCCGCGTCCTTCGTCGGGCGTAGTGCTGATCGCCACGCCGTTGTCGGTGACACAAACGATCGTGGGAAGCGACCACACGCTCACTGCGTTCATGGTGTCGTGCAGGTCTCCTTCGGCCGAGGTCCCATCCCCGATGATACCCATCGTGAGGGCATCGTGGATGCCCTTCTTCTGAAAACCAAGGGCAAAGCCCGCGGCCTTTCCGAGCTGCATTCCGACCGGCGACTGCACAGGCAGGATCCCCACCTCCTGCATGTCGAGATGGTAGACCATCTGCCGGCCACGGCTCATTGTGTCGGTGTCCTTGGAGAACTGCTGCCGCAAGACATCACGAGTGAAGTGCTCACGCCCCTGGAGCGCACACCACATGGCGCAGAGGCAGCCTGAGCGGTAATGCGGCACGATCCCAAAGCGATCCGGTCCCACCACCTTGGAGAGAGCCAGGGCTGTGGCCGTGCCGTGGACTTCTTCGCCAGGGCCCCAGATCGCGAACTTCACCTCGCCTCGGCTCGCCAAGCGCACAATGTGCTCTTCGGTCGAGCGCGACCGTACCGCCATTCGGTACGCCAGCCGAAGTTCATCGTCGGTGGGCTGAATCGAACTGTCCACGTGGGATTCGGCAGTGAGTCCGCTCATGGGACCTCCAGGGGATGGTTGCGAGGACACGTCCGGCCACACGGATGCGGGCATTGATGCAGCTCCGCCCGTAGGCACACGGTCGCGTTCGTTGTGTCCACCTAACCGGACCCAGAAAGCATCGCGATTCGTCGCGTGTGAGCATCCTGCGACTCACGACCACCCGAGAGCGCCTCTCGGATCGGTTCCCGATTTTCCATCCGGCCACAGGTCCGGTCCGATACGGAGCCGATGCCGGCCCGCTCCGGATTCGGCACTCCTTCGTCTCGAGATCCGCATGAACCAGACGCGCTGGGTACCGCTGTTTCGAACGCTGGCCGTTTTCGTGGTGACGGGCTGGACCTGCGCAGTGGCCGTACGCATCACGGACTCGAACGGCTCGGTTCTCTCGGCCCTCATCGGCGCACCGGCCCTGCGTGCCGCTGCACTCGGACTGGCCGCCGGCCTCCCTTGGGCGCCACTCGCCGCCTGGTCCACACGGCACGGCTGGATTCGTTTGGTACATGGCGCACTTGCGGGCACCTTTGCCGGCTTTCTCGGGGTCACGATTTACTTTTGGCTGTGGCCCCCTGAGTGGAACGCCGGTCACATCGCCACACTGAAGGTCTTCTACAAGACATACGGCCTTCGAGTTGCGCCCCTGTCGATGGTCGGCGGGATCATTGCAACACTGTGGTCAAAGCATCACGATTCGAGTCCTCCGGGGCTGGCGGCCAAGGGATAGAGCGCCGCTCGCCAGGAGGTACCAGATGCCCACTCCACACTTGTTGTGCATCCTCGACGGTTTCGGTTGGGGCCCTGAAGACGAAGGCAACGCGATTCATCTTGCCAAAACCCCGGTTTGGGACAGCCTGCTCGAGCACCATCCGTGGTGTCTTCTCGCGGCGCATGGAACCGCGGTGGGCATGCCTTCGGATGGAGACATGGGGAACTCCGAGGTGGGTCACAACGCAATGGGCGCCGGTCGGATCTTTGACCAGGGCGCGAAGCTGGTGGGCGTCGCCATCGAGTCCGGCTCCGCCTGGCAGTCCAAGACCTGGGACACCATCGTCTCGCGGGCCACGGCTGGCGGTACCGTTCATCTGCTGGGCTTGGTCAGTGATGGCAACGTGCACAGCCATGTCAACCACTTGTACGCATTGCTGAACCAAGCGGTCAGTGACGGCGCACGTTCGATCCGCGTGCACGTTCTCACGGACGGTCGCGATGTCGCGCCCCGCAGCACTTTGACCTGGCTCGAGCCGCTGGAAGCCCACCTTCAGTCGCTGGCAACCGAGGGGGTCGACGCCGCTGTGGCAAGCGTGGGCGGCCGCATGGTCATCACGATGGATCGGTACGAAGCCGACTGGCCCATGGTCGAGCGCGGCTGGGCTCACCATGTCCACGGCACTGGGAAGCGGGTGGCTCGCGCCTCCAGCGAAGTTCGCCATCAATATGACTCGGACCCCTCCGTAGACGACCAATGGCTGAAGCCCTTTGTCGTGGGCGATTTCCAAGGCATGCGCGACGGCGACACCTGCATCTTGTTCAACTTCCGAGGCGACCGGGCCATCGAAATCAGCCGGGCGTTCCAGGACGGGCCGGAGTTCGATGCTCAGCACTTCGACCGTGGCACCCGACCCGATGTCTTCTTCGTTGGGATGATGGAATACGATGGCGACCTCCACATTCCCGCACACACACTGGTCTCACCGCCTGCATTCACCGGCACTGTGGCGGAGGCGCTGGCCGCAGCGAATCGACGCACTTTTGCCTGCAGCGAGACCCAGAAATTTGGGCACGTGACCTACTTCTTCAACGGCAACCGCAGCGAAGTGCCCGCCGGCGAGCAGCGCCATGAGATCGCCTCCGACGTGCTGCCCTTCGACCAGGCACCGGCGATGAAAGCGCAAGTCATTGTGGAAGAAGTGGTGAGCGCGATGGTCGACCAACGCTTCGATGCCGCCCGAATCAACATCGCTAATGGCGACATGGTGGGACATACCGGCTCGCTGCCGGCTTCAATCCGGGCGGTCGAGGTGCTTGACCATGCCCTTGGACAGCTCGTTGCCGCAGCACGAAAGACCGGAACCGTGCTCCTGATCACCGCCGACCACGGAAACGTGGAGGAAATGGTGCGTCGAAACAAAAAGACCGGCGCGCCCCAACGAGACGCAGACGGCACCTTGATCCCTTCCACCAGCCACTCGCTCAATCCCGTCCCATTCGTCCTCGTCGACCCTACCGAACAATGGGGCCTGACCGCTCCAACCGGTGCACAGGTCGCCGGAAGCGTTGCCCGCGTGGGAGCCACGGTTCTCACGCTTGCGGGGGTGACGGTTCCAGGCGACTACCTCCCTTCGCTCGTGCGCAGAGAACTCCAATGACTCGCTCCTTCATCGACCTTCGCAGTGACACGGTCACGCTCCCCACAGACGGCATGCGGAACGCCATCGCAGAGGCCGAGGTGGGCGACGATGTCTATGGCGAGGACCCCACGATCCTGCGACTGGAATCGCTCGCCGCTCGGCTGCTCGGAAAAGAAGCGGGCCTGTTTGTGCCGAGCGGAACAATGGCCAACCAGATCGCGATCCGACTGCACACCCGCTCTGGCGACGAGCTGATCTGCGACGCCGGTGGCCATCCATACAACTACGAGGCCGGCGGCGCTGCGATGCTGTCCGGCGTGAGCATTCGCGCCCTGTCATCAGACCGTGGCATGCTCGCTCCTTCCCTCGTAGACGCGACCTTTCGCGGCAGTGATCCGCACTACGCCCCCCAAACTCTGCTGGTAGTGGAAGACACCTCCAATCGCGGCGGCGGTACCGTCCATCCCCTCTCCTTGCTCGATGAGCTCGCGCATGTGGCCCATAAGCGCGGTGCTGCAGCGCACCTCGATGGGGCACGCTTGTGGAATGCCGTCGTTGCGAGTGGCGAGCCGGCTGCCCGACGCGTGCAGGAATACGACACGGTGTCGATGTGCCTGTCCAAGGGACTCGGTGCCCCGGTGGGTTCCGTGCTTCTCGGTCCGACCGCACTGATGGAGCGGGCCCGCCGATTTCGCAAGGCCCTCGGTGGTGGCATGCGCCAGGGAGGATTTTTGGCGGCTGCGGGGATCTACGCGCTGGAAAACCACATCGCACGACTCGACGACGACCACCATCGAGCCAACATTTTGGGGGAAGGACTCACCGCCCTTGGGTACACCATCCGTCCGGTCGAGACCAACATGGTCTACGTGACCGTTCCCCATGGAAAGACCGCCGTGGAAGGACTGAACCAGCAAGGTGTGAAGGCTTCGAAGGTCTCCGAGACCGAGCTGCGCCTTGTGACGCACCTCAACATCGATGATGGCGACATTCAGGCCACGCTGCGGGCGTTCGCCGCCATCGCCTGAATTCACGTTCGGAGAACGCAAGCGGCCACCCGAGAGAGGGTGGCCGTGAAGCAACGTCGCCAGCATCAATCGCAGCTGGCGGCGCCCCCATACGAGATTTCAACGAGGTCACCGTCGGTCGGCTCGGCCGAGTCTAGGGTGATCTCGTTTGAGACAGGGTCGTAGGTCCAGTCGGTGATCTCCACCCCGTTGACGAACACGGAGATGGTCTCCGGGAGCGGAGTCTGGAGCAGCTCGAAGGTGTTCTGGATGATGGATGCCGAGGCGAGGTCTTCGAGCGTGGCGGTATCGGCCCAGTCCGAGCAGATGGAAATGAACTCACCACCCGTTGCTTGCGCTGCCTGATAGTAGCCGTCGCCTGCATCCGCGCTGCCACAGCCGCCTGGGTAGTCGCCAGCGATGGCGGAGACCTTGACCATCCCTGGATCGCCCTTCGCGGTTTGCATGCGAGTGACCAGCGTGGACCAGTTGTCGGAGCCCAAGTAGGTGGACTGCTCGGGTTCATCCGACACGACCACAAGGTGGAAGGCCGCGCCGGGGCGCATGAAGCCATAGTTGCAGCCACCCGCATACGCCGCCGCCTCCGCTGCACGCGCGCCCACTGTCAGGAGCGCTTCCGTAAAGCGGTCACTCCCCCGGCCCACCTGATCGACCTGATCGGTGAACAGACTTTGGTAATTGGGGGTAGATGGGGTGAGGATCCCAGTGCGATTGCAGCCATCATCATCGTTGGCGATGATGATCTGCCAGTCGTTCGAGTACGACGACAGCAGGGCGATGAACGTGGAGAAGTTCGACGCCAGACGGCGCTGGTCGTCGTCCATCGAGCACGACTGATCGATGGCAAACATGATGTCGGTCGGTGGATCGGTGGGGATCTCCCAGCGGTCGGTGTACCACCCAGCAAAGGCACCAGTGGCTGTTTCATCAACCACTCGTGAGCCCACCGGCTCGTTGGATTCAACGGGAAAGGTGCCCGCGTAGACCCCTTCACCTTCGGGACTGAACACAAATGAGGCGTTGGTGATCTCACCGGGTTCAAGGGTGATGGGCAGGGCGTCCATCGTGCCGAGCGCCAGGGAAGAGTCCCCGTCTTGCGAGACGGAATCGATCACCAGTGTGTCCGTCCCCACATTGGTCATTTCCACGAGAAGCTCGTTGTCGCATCCCACATAGGATGTGCCGAAGTCGAGGGGATTGGGCGAGATTTCCAGCTCGGGGACCGCTCCTTCACCGTAGAGCTCCACCGGCACGAAGGGCTCGTCCGGGTCGTCACTGATCACAGTGGCCGTAGCGAATAGATCATTGGCTCCCATCGGTACAAACGCGACCTCGACGTCTTGCGAAGTCCCTGGCGGCAGCACAAGCCCGCTCACATCGGTGAGAATGGTGAAGCTCTCGGCTTGCACCCCTTCGAGCGTGATCGAGTCGAGGTTGAGATCAATCTCGCCGACACTCGAAATGGTGAATGTCTGGATCACAGCATCATCACCGCGGGATGCCGTTCCAAACTGAAGCAACGTAGGCGAAACCTCGATGTCTGGTTCATTTCCGAGGTTTTGCTCCTTGATGGACGAGAAGTTCTGATCGCTACACGCGGTCATTGCCACGACGGCTGCCAGCAGAATGCGGTGCATCGAGATCTCCAGATACTTTGGGCGAAAACTGCCAGCCACGGACGAATATGCGACAAGCGAGTGGGTCATATGGACGGTGCGAAGACGTACAATGCCAAACAAACCGCGCATCGCCGATAACTCGGTGGTTTCAGCAAGCGCCCTGTATCGGATCGGAACCCCGCAAACGGATCGACACGTCATCATGGCATGCGCAAACGTCGATGGGGAAGCGTTTCCAGCGATGAACAACAAAAAGCGACGCCCGCCGACAGTGCTGGACTGCAGACGGGCTCAGTCAAGAAGCCACCGAATCAGCCGAGCAGGTCGGACACGGCTTCGCGCTCTTCGGACAATTCCTGAATGGTCGCGGCGATCTTCTCCTGCGAGAAGGCCCCATGCTCAAGGCCTTCAACGACGGTGTACTCACCGTCCTTGACCGTGACAGGGTAGCTGAAGATCAGGCCTTCGGGAACGCCGTACTCGCCCTTGCTCGGGACGGCCATGGATGCCCACTCGCCCTCAGCGGTACCGTTCCACCAAGTGGCCATGTGGTCGATCGCGGCGCTCGCTGCACTCGCGGCACTCGACTTGCCGCGCGCGTTGATGATCGCCTTGCCTCGCTTCGAAACGGTCGGCAGGAAGGTCTCCTTCAGCCAGGACTCCTCGAGCAGCTCGGCAACAGGGGTCCCATCGCAGCGTGCGTGGAAGTAGTCGGCAAACATCGAGGGGCCGTGGTTGCCCCAGATCCCCATGTTGGTGATCGACCCCGCGGTCTTGCCGAGCTTGCCTGCGAGCTGGCTGATGGCGCGGTTCTGGTCGAGGCGGGTCATCGCCGTGAAGCGGTCGTTGGGAATGTCTGGCGCGCTATGCATCGCGATCAAGGCGTTGGTGTTGCAGGGGTTTCCAACCACGACCACCCGGACATCCGACGCCGCCCGGTTCAGGCCGCGGCCCTGCCCGGTGAAGATGGGGCCGTTGGTGCGCACAAGGTCTGAGCGGAGCATGCCGGGCCCGCGAGGCTTGCTGCCCACCAGGAAGACCTGCTGTGCGCCGTCAAACGCCACGTTGGCATCGTCGGAGGTCTCGATGCCGTGGAGCAGCGGAAACGCCGCATCGTTCAGTTCCATCACCACGCCTTCGAGCGCCTTGAGCGCGGGCGTGATCTCGAGGAGCTGGAGGATCACAGGCTGATCCTTGCCGAAGCAATCGCCGGACGCGATGCGGAAAAGAAGCGCGTATCCGATGTTTCCGGCAGCACCGGTCACTGCAACCTTGATGGGGGCATTCATGTTGTGTGTCTCCTTGGACAGACCTGGATGAGGCTGCTGTCATAGCCGTTCGCGGGGTAGAGCGGTATCGTTACCCGTCGCTCGGTAGGGATAGAATCACAGAAACCGCCCCAGCTCTTCGGCATCCTCGGTGAAGTCAAACAGCTGCCCACACTGACGACACTTGAAGTCGACCCGCACGGGCCGCGTGCTCACACCCATGAAAATGACCCAGAACTTCCCCCATCCCGTATACGTGGGAACGGGTGAGACAAGGTAGTGCGTGCGGTCATGGCCGCACACACAAGTCAAACGGGAGGGCTCCGTCGGTGAAGACGGACCTCCCAACGGCGCAGGGCGGCCATCGGCCGCCCCAGAAGTTGTCTCGTCGCTCATCGAGTCCTCGAATGTGAAGCTCAGCGTCCGGCTTCTTCCTTATCGATCCGATACTCGTAGTGGTTGTTGGACTCAATCACCTTCCCGCGCGACGTGAGGTCGAAGAGGACGAACACAAAGAACGCCGCCATGAACCACAGTGCAGCCAGGAAGATAAATATGTTGAACCGGATTCGACAACATCAAGATTCAGTAATTTATCACCGGAAATGTGTCAACAGATGCTGGATATTATTGAAAAAAATAGATCT
>CAJWOS010000288.1 GCA_913044235.1 uncultured Pseudomonadota bacterium | reverse complement strand
GCTCGTGTCCCAGCTGCCGATGTCCTGGTTGAAGGCTTCGGTGTAACCGAGCATGGAGAGCATACTCGTGACGCTGCTCGTATCCCAGCTGCCGATGTCCTGGTTGAAAGCCGTGGCATACAGGAACATGCCCTCCATGTTCGTGACGCTGCTCGTGTCCCAGCTGCCGATGTCCTGGTTGAAGGCTTCGGTGTAACCGAGCATGTAGAGCATGCTCGTGACGCTGCTCGTGTCCCAGCTGCCGATGTCCTGGTTGAAGGCCGTGGCATACAGGAACATGCCCTCCATGTTGGTGACGCTGCTCGTGTCCCAGCTGCTGATGTCCTCGTTGAAATTCCTGGCCCTGTCGAACAAATAGCTCATGTCTGCGACGCCACTCGTACAGGCCGGCTCCCAGGCTGTGGAGGTGAATAGTTCCACACCGGGATCTTCGTTGCCCACGTCCATACTCTCGAGCCCGCTCTTATCGTACTTGGTGTACGTCACCGTCTCCACCACGCCTGTGGCGCCGACCGGCACATCGGGGCAAAGCACCGTCACGCCATTGGGGTGCAGGATGAAGCCGTCGCACTCCGGATCGCCCGTGGTGCCCACGCTGGCGTCGGTGTCGTCGCAGTCTTCGGCGGTGACCACGCCATCGCAGTCGGCATCGTCGGCCACCGTGGTGGATTCGGGGTCATCGTCGTTGCAGTCGTCAGTGGTGAACACACCATCACAGTCGGCGTCGTTGGTCGGCATGCTGTCGTCGTTGTCATCGCAGTCATCGGCAGTGACCACCCCATCGCAGTCGGCGTCGTCGGCCACGGCGGTAGACGCGGAGTCACTGTCGTCGCAGTCGCCGTCGGTGGCCACGCCGTCGCAGTCGGCGTCATCGTTCGGCATGCTGTCGTCGTTGTCATCGCAGTCGTCCTCTGCGACTACGCCATCCCCATCGTTGTCGACCGCATCTCCTGCGTCATCGCCGGCATCATCGTCACCGGCGTCATCGTCGCCGGCGTCACCGCCGGAGTCGTCGCTCGGGCCCTCGTCGTCCGCCGGTTCTTTGTCTCCACAGCCCGTGGCGAACAGGACTCCAGTGGCGAGCACGAGAAGGGGTACTTTCAGGGCCAACAGAAGACGACGCATGGGCGGCTCCTCGGGTGAGGGTTCGCCACGGTCATAGGCTGGGGGCGCGAATCGGGAACCTCAAAGGGATCTGACATGCCGGCCTGTCTCGGCTGCGGACCGACTTGGATGAAATCCGTCACCCTTTCAGGGGATTGGCGCGCTGCGGAAGGGCGGCGAGTCGTCGAATTGTCTCAGCTGGGCTCGGTCTGGTAGGGGTCAAAGGTGGTTGGTGTTTCGGAGGGCGGCTGGTCGTCGAATTGCCCCATCTGGGTTCGCTCTGATAGAACTCCACGGTGGTTGATGTTTCCTATCCCTTCAGGTCGCACCATTTTTTGAGCCGGAAGAACTGGCCCTCTTTGCAACAGGGGCCGCGATCGAAGCGGCGCCGGAGGTGGAGGCCCAGCTGCGAGATCTCCTGGTGGATAGTGCCCCCGACATCGCACGCACGGTATCCACCGCCGTGGTCGACTCCGTTCCCACCTATCGTCAGGTTCTTGAGGCAGAGCTGAAGCCTGTCCTGGGAGAAGCCACGCTGGTGATGGCGGGCGCGGCGGTCAGCACGATGCTCAAGTCGGAGCGTCCTGAAGACCTCGCTGAACAGGAAAGCCTTGAGGCCGCAGCCGATGCGGTGGTGGATCGCCTCGACCGGGTCTTCGAGGAAGCGTTGCACGAGCGAGCCGACTTGAACGGGCCCACACCGGCGGAGCTGATCGACCAGACCGTGGACCGGCTCGTGGTGGTGGATCGGGGGCTGCGACGACTGGCACGGGGCGGGGGTGATGCAGCGGAGCGTGAGCTCGTACTGACCGTGCTCGGCGTGATCGACGGAGTCCAGACCGAGCAGGAGATGGCAGAGAAGGCTGACTATGCCGCGCAACAGAGAGCGGGGACCCGGCCGGGAGCACGAGACGCCCAGGCGCCGTCGAGGGACCCGGCCCCAGAAGGGGCGGGAAGTGGTGATGCGGCCGAGAAGAAGCCAGCGTCAGGCGCTGGTTCCGACGACAAGCAGTAGTGCTGAGGCGAGCAGTCGCGCCCGTCGCCCGCTTGGGGTCGTGGACGGGACGATGGTTCCCGCCGCGCGTCGCGCGGCCGACTCAGATCTGAATCTCGAGGAAGTCGCGGATCTCACCGGGGGAGAGCGCCGGGTCGTCGTCGCTTTGATAGAAGTCGAGGATGATCATGAGGTCTTCCATGGTGCTCCCCACGAGGGGCGCCACCGCCTGAGCGAACTGCCGAACTTCATCCCCCTCAAGCTGCCCATCCCCATTTTCGTCGAAGCGACGCACGAGAGCATCGAGCTCATCCTGGGTGAGGTGGTTCGACTGGACGATCTCTTCGAGTGTGCGAGCCAAGGGTGCCTCCATGCCGTACGGAGGGCCGATTAGCATGGTGATGCGGGCTCGCACAGAGTCAACCGAAGGGTTTGGCCGGTTGTTTTAGGGCGCACTCGACGGGCCTCGGTCCACCTGAGCTGACCCAGAGGGGGGCTTGAGCAACGCTCGGCGGACATCGAGTGGTCAGGCGTCGCTTCGTTTCTGGTGGAGCAGGCTGGGATCATCGACTCCCGGCGGAGGGTGACGCGAGCGCGAGAAGAGGACCACCATGCCGTTGGCGTGGGCCGGTGGAAGGCCCGCCTGACGACTCTGTCGCGGCCTGGGCGAGGTCTGAGCGAAGCGCCGCTTGAGAGCTCGACTGAGCACTTGGCATGCGATGGCACTGGATGGTGCGGTACTCTGATCGAGGAGGTCTGATGCGCTTCTGTCTCGTACCCGTCCTTGCACTGCTTTCATGCGGTGGAGCGCCCAAGTCCAGCGACACGGCCCGGCCGGTAGACCAACCGCTGAGCGATGCGGCCCTCAGCATGGTGTCGGCGACCCGCATGCAGCGGCTGGTCGATGAGCTTGCGGATGACTCGATGGGTGGTCGGGTGCCCGGCTCGCCCGGACATGAGGCCGCGATCAACATCATGCTCGATGAGATGGTCGACATCGGCCTGGAGCCCATCGGACTTGAAGGCGACTTCTTGTATCCGTACCCCGCGAGCGACGTGAGCAACTTCCACCAGCTCGATCGCGATGGCAACGTCAGTGCAGCCCATGCGGAGGTTGCCTACGACCTGGTCGGCCGAGTCCCCGGCAGTGACCCGATGCTCGCCGATGAGCACATCTTGGTGATGGCACACCATGACCACCTGGGAGTCGAAGCAGATGGTCGCGTCTTCAATGGTGCGTTTGACAACGCCACAGGCTGTGTGGCCGCGCTTGAGCTTGCGCGGGTGCTGATGGCTCATCCGCCGGCCCGCTCGGTCATCATCCCGTTCAGCGCGGGGTCCGCCGTAGGGGGTGGGGTGGAGCTGGTGGCCTGAAGCGGGGTTCGCGACGGGCGGGGAGTGCTCTGTGTTGGGCCCGGCGCGGGGTGGTTTTTGGGCTTGAGGGCCGGGCCGGCGGGGTGATTTCAGGGGGTTGATGGGCTGCCGGAGGGCGGCTGGTCGTCGAATTGCCCCATCTGGGTTCGCTCTGATAGAACTCCACGGTGGTTGATGTTTCCTATCCCTCGTGCGTGGAGCGATGGGACGACAGCGCTGGAGCTGAGCCGGCTGGAGCTGGTCGAACGGCTGGTGTCGCTGGTGCCGCCGCCTCGGGCGAACCAGGTGCACTACCATGGGGTGCTGGCGTCTCGGTCGCGGCTTCGGGATCTGGCTCAACCGAAGGTACCGAAGGTGGAGGCGCGTCTGTCATCCCATCGGCTTCCGATTGGCTAGACTCTCTGAACCATTCAATGTCTCCTGAGATCTCCGCCCATGACTCCCTTCCTACGGATGGCTACCTTCCTGATCGGCCTCGGCATCGAGGCGGTTGTCCTCGTCGGCTGTTCCGACCCCGCGACAGCGCCGGTGGCCATCACCCGGACCGCAGAGCCGCCCCCCACCAGAGCTGGCTGGCAGACGCGGCGCTTCGGACCCCATGCCGTTCCCGAGCCCTTCCACGACACGTCGAACGGCCGCTACCTTGGGGGGGCCTCCCTCGATGCCTACTGGACCGGGGTCCTGAGCCGCCCCGAGCCCCACATTGGAGATCGCTTCATCGCCCCGCGGCTGGCCACCCTCTCCGTGGCTCAGCTCGAGCGACTGATCGCCGGAACCACACACGCCTTGTGGGTAGCGGGACCGGTCCCCCTCGAGGAAGCTGCGCTTCCCACGCAGCGCCGGACGGAGCCCCTGTCGTTCGCCTTTCCCGATGTGACCAGCATCTCTGACGAGACCCTCCAGCAGCTCGATGCCATCGCCCACACTCTGGTCCTCGACGGACTCCCCGCCCTCTCCGCATCACAGGTGGCCATCCTGGGCACTGTCGAGACCGAGCGGGTGACCCGGGATGGCCGTCGGCAGGAACAGCCCGTCCCCGATGGCACCCTCTCCTTGCGGGGGGTGCAGGAACTCGGTGCCGAAGACCTCGCCGCACTGGCCTCCGCCAACGAGGGGCTGTGGTTGTCCTTTCCCGACGGCCTGACGCCCGAGCAGGCCACCGCTCTGGTGGGCGGCCGGTCCCGGACCCTCCACCTCTACGCCCTGCCCCACCTGCCCCCCGAGGTCGCCGAGATCCTCGTCGAGGGGAGTCTTCACAAGCTCTACGTCGAGGTTGCGCAGCTGGACCGGAAGACCGCGGCAGTCCTGCGTGGGTTCAGCGGACACACGCTGGAGCTGGTCATCCATGAAGCCCTCTCTCCACGGGCAGCCCAGAACCTCTCCCAGCTTCCGTTCACCGGGGACCCCCGCCATCCCGCCAAGAACCGCGGCCGTCTGGTCCTGTCGCTGTCGCAGCTGCCCGCCCCGGAGGTCCTGGCGCACCTGGGCACCCTGCCGTGGCTCACATTTCGTGGACCCAGTCCACTCGAGGAAGCCGAGCAGATCGAGCTGATCGGCTCTGGGCAGTTCCGCAACCTCGGGCCGGTCCTCCACGTGGGAGACGCCGCAGCCCGGGCGATGGAGGCGTCTGGTGGCCGCTTCCACCTACACGGTCTGGAGTCGGCCTCGGGCGCCGCCATCACCGCAGGCCTCGGTCGCTGGTTCCAAGCCGACGACCTCCGCCGGGTAGATGCCGACGCAGCCCGGGCCCTGGCCCAGGAGGGGGTCCACCAATACACCCTCGATGGGCTCGACGCAGACGCCGCCGAGGCCCTGGTGACCGAAGGTCTCCGGTCGTGGAAGACCAACGAGACCCTGGCGGTGCACACCACCGAGCCCCTGTCTGCCGCGACCCTCGAAGCTCTGGGCCACTACCGAAGTGCGCCCAATGCCTTCCGCAGGCTGCAGTTGTCTTCGAGTGCCGGCCTTTCGCCCGAGGGCATCCGCGCCCTCGCCCGGTCGTGCGCTGCCGGCGGAGACAACGAGGACTGTGGACTCGAGCTGTCCGGGGTCCGGACCATCGATGAAGCGCTCGCCCAGGCGCTCGAAACGCTGCGCAGTGCATCGCTGCGCCGGGTCGAGCACGTCGAGGCCAGTGCCTTCCTCCATCTGTGTCGCATCTTCCTTCGCGAAGAGAAGTCCTTGCAGCTGCACGACGACGCACAGGCGCGCGCCTACGCCGCGTGGAAGACCTGCTCGAACCAGAAGCGCCGCATCCACCTCCAGGCCCTCCAGACGCTCACGCCGGGCATGGCCACCGCCTTCGCAAGCACCGCCTCCGAGCTGGTCCTCGAGATCGACACCCTCAGCGGAGACGCCGCCCGGGCCCTCGCGAAGGTCGCCTCCCTTCGCCTGACCGTCCGAGAGAGGATCGATGCCGATGCAGCCGCCGGACTCGCCCAATTCCAGGGACCGCTCCAGCTGCGCCTGGAGGCGCCCCTCGATGCAGCCGCCGCCCGCGCTCTGGGATCGGTCACCGGCGAGCGAGTGGCCTTGACCTACGCCGCGCCTCTCGATGCCGAGGTGATGGCCGCGCTCGCCAGCGCCTCCGGACGCTTGGATCTGGACCTGCAGGCAGCGGCCTTGACCCCTGAGCTGGCCGCAGTGTTGCCCCGTGCAGCGAGTAGTGGCCAGACCGTGCTCGATGTCCCCGACCTGTCGCTGGCAGCGACGGAGGCTCTGACCGACGCCTGTGCGGCCCGAGGTGGCTGCGGTCCGCTGGACCTTACCGCCGCCACCGGTGCGTCTACCGCGGCCCTCGAATACCTCTTCGAGCGCTGGTCCGGCGGGTTGTTGCTCCTCCCGGACCGGTCACCCGACGACTGGGTCGTGCCCTGCACCAAGCCGCACATCGACACCGCAGGCTGCGAGCAGCTCCGCGCGATGGAGGCCTTCGAGAACCACGTCGATGAAGGGGATGACAACCAGTAGTCTCCGCAGGATCCCTCCGCCAACGCGGCCCTCAATCCCAAAGACCACCCCGCGCCTGGCCCGACACCGAGCACTCTCCGCCCGTCGAAAACCCCGCTTCCGGCAACCTGCTCCACACGACTCCCTGCGGCAGACCCCGCGAACCCAGCACATCAACCTCGGCTTCGAACGGTCCATGGATAGCGACCATCCGGGCTCGCGCAGGTCGATCAGAGCGACGCCGTTGGAGGCTCTTTGGATGGGCTCGCGTACACCTTCACGCACATCTCACGGCACTTCGTCGAGCTCTTTCCGCAGCTGGACCACGGCCGCCGCAAGCACGTCATCTCGCCCGGCCGCCAGACCCTCCGGAGTGAGCGGCACCACGATGTCGGGCGCAAAGCCCACCCGATACAGTGGTGCGCCGTCCATCATCCGCGCAATGTTGCCTGTGAAGTCCACACGCCACGCACCCATCATCACAAACCAACGATTTTCTCCGTCTGCCCCCGCCGTAGGACGCGACCCAATCATGGTCTGCCTTCCCGCCCGTGCTCCAAGAAGCGCGGTCTCGCCGGCGCTAATCACGCTGCCATCGATCATCCAGATCACAGGACCTGTGTCATCGGACCGCAATCCTGTGGGAATGAACCCAATCGGCGGACCTTCCTCGAATGTGTCGGGGCGGCTCCAGCGCAGCTGTCGAAGCCAGGCTCCATTGGTCTCCATCGAAGCCGTGTACAAGTGCTCAACACCTCTCAGCAGGCCCGGATAGCCTCGAAGATCGACGATAACCCCGCGTGCCTCGTCGATACGGGCAAGATTTTCGTCGGTTCCCCAGCGGCGACTGCGAAGGTCGACATACACGAGGTCATCTCCGAGCTCACGAAAGTCGGGGCCAGTCGGTGGCGCCGTCCATGTAGGGCAGGCCACGGACACGTCCAACGTCTCCACACCGCGCTGCACGGTCGCATTCCAAGTCCCGTTGGGAGCGGTTCGGAATCGCTTCAACGCGACCACCTGCTTCCATTGTGGACTGCCCGTGATCAATGCCATCTCGGCAGCGAAGCGTGTCTTGGACGCCATCCCCTGCAGCGTGAGAAGCTCGTCACCTACCTGAAGTTCCTCGACGTCGCTCGCTGTGATGAAGAAGCGTCCTTGCGCTTCCTCCACGAGGAGTGGACATCGCGGCTGGAATTCGCCGACCTGGTCGGTGATGGAACCATGCCCATCATGAATGGGCAGGAGCATTCGCTCCAGCACGCTCTCGAGTCCTGCACCGTCGGTCTCGAGGGCTTCTGTGAGCGCCCGGTCCAGGATCGAGTCCCAGGACTCGGTGACGGAGTCTCGGTAGGGAAACAGGTGCCGGAGAACCACCCACAGCTCGATCACGGACGCCACTCGAACCTCGGGGCGATCCCGGTCCGCCTGGTTCACCTGTCCAAGCACCGCACGCCACGCATCCAGATCGGCCTCACTGCGGGGCAAGGTGGACTGTGCATCTGTTGGGAGCGCAAGAGGGACCCGCGCCACGAGGCCCGGTGCCAGCGCTTCGAAGACGACATCTCCGAGGATGGTCTCAGGCTCAAAAGGTAGCGTCTCACGCCACTCACCGTACGACAGGAGCCGCACCGGAGCCCCGTCCACACCGCCTTCGTGAGATGTGCCCACAAGTGTCCATCCACCGGTACTATCCGTCGCCATCACTGAAGGAACAACGCGAGACGCGCTCTGATCCGGCTCCATTCCCTGGAGCTCCACCGCCTGCACCACCAGCCCACCCACGGGGCGCGCAACCATCTGCAATTGCAGCCACGCAGCCTCGGCCGGGAGCTGCATGGAGACCTCGGCTTCGTAGCCCCCCGACCCGCCTGGCAGGAGGACTGGAACCGCCACGCCCTCGAGCTCCTCCCCATCGGAATCATTCGCGATGAGATGGATCCGAACCGCCTCGGGTTTTTCGGACTCCAAGCGCCATCGCGCCGTGACCCGCCTGACGCCAGAGTGCGCGTTCGACACCTTGATGTTTTGATACAGCAAGGCCGTCTGGCGATCGGGCATGTGCCAGATCGGCCGGTTCGTGCGAAACGACACATGGCCTTCCACATGGGGGCGATCGAGCCCGACTCCTTGGTGGCCCCAAGCCACCACGCGACCATCGCCCTCCGGAAGGACCAGCGGCACGAAGTCTGCCCGGCTGGCAGCCAGGTGCACGGTGGGAGCGATGGGAGAGAAGAGTGCAGCCAACCGGTCGTCCTGTCGACCCGACTCGGCGAGGAGCTCGGAAGCCGCGTGGATCACGAAGAGGTCCCAAGGAGTGGAGGCCGCTTCGTCGCTCGGGTGCCAGAAGCGAACGAGTCCGGTGAGCTCAGCCAATGCATGGAGCTCTTCCACATCGCTCTGCAGTGCCGAAGAAACCCCCTCGGCTGTTGGCGTGACCGGTCCAGGAACCGCTGCCGACCGGCACGACAACATGCAGCATAGAAGGCCATACTGGATACTTTTCATCACGTTCTCATAGAGGGGTCGGAACCATCAGGCACCATTCTGTTTGTACCATCTCGACTCCGCATGAGGCGCTCCGACCATCCGTTGACCTCCGCAAGCGCTTGAACGGCTAAGCACACCCCGAAAGCGCTCTCCTTAAACCCAAAAACCACCTCGCGCCTGGCCCAAGACAAACCACACTCCGCCCGTCGCGAACCCCGCTTCAGGCATCCCGCGACGCCACCGTCCCCCTACGGCGGGCCCCGCGCAGACC
>CAJWOS010000287.1 GCA_913044235.1 uncultured Pseudomonadota bacterium | reverse complement strand
TGTGGACCAAGGGGCGATCGCAGCAGCCAAGTGACGATGATCACCACCGTAGCCCGAAGAAACGGTGTGGCTGCGACGGTGATGAAGTGTCGGTAGACTTCGCAGGTGACGCGCAGTACCGACCCTGCACTGACCAGCATCATGAAGGGCAGCAGCTCCCACAGAAATGTTGCGGTCAACGCACGGGTGGCCGCATCGAAATCGGTGAGGACGGGCAGCAAAACTGGGGCTGAGAGACAGATCAGCAAGCCGGTGATGCCCGCTCCGAGCCCGGTCCACGTGAAGAGTCCACCCACTACGACCGGCATGCGCTCAGGGGTCTGCAGCGCCGTATTCGCAATGGGCGGGGTCGCGGCTGTGCCCAGTGCGCTGCTCGCCAGCACGAGCGCAAAGGTGGGAAAGGCCAATGCCCAGTACCAGGCGTCCGTGATCGGCCCGACGCCGAACCACATCGCCACGACCACTGGAATCAAAAACGCCAGACCCCGACTCACAAGGGCCAGCGGCACGAGCAAAGCAGAGATTCGACCGATGGCAGAGGAGTGGCGCACCCGAGCCGCTATCGTCCGAGCGGCTGGACCGGGGGATCAACGATCGGCCACCCCGTCTTCTTCAGCGGCTGGGGGCGCGATGCTCGGAGGCCCAAGGGGGGGAGTGGTGTGTCGCTTGATCGGGGACTGCGCGAGCGGCCGGGGATTCTGCGGTCCTGTGGGCACCATTGGTGGAAGGGTTGGACCGGGAGCGAGGGGGCGCTGTCCGAGGGGCCAGCGCTCAACATCTTGGGGGAGGTACCACGCGAGGTTGTTGCGGAGCGTCCACATGACTCGCTCTTCGCGAGTGCCGGGGCCAAGGTCTTCGCGCACTTGTTGTACAGCGGCGAGTCGCACTGCCCAGGCGGGGAGGCCTACAGACTCGAGGCGATGTTCGATGGCGATGGCGTTGCGTTGGGGGAGGGGGGTGCGGGGACTGCTTTGCAGCTCGGCCACGACATCCCAGCGGGGAAGCAGGCCCTGGCGAGCCAGAGCGGTCCAGCGCACTTGGGGATGGAATTTTGCGCGGTCAGGGGCTTGCTGCACCCGGGTCTGGACGCGAGCGGCATCGAGCACCACGTGTCGAACATCGACCCAGCTGGTGAGCTCGGGCGCGACAGCGCTATTTCGAGGGGTCTTCAGGTCGAGGTCGGACTGATCCGGCAGGCGGATCAGGGTCATGGCGCTGCCCGTTCGCACGAATGGGGTGCGTGGCGCAGTCAGGGGGATCGAGCTCGCCACTGGCCCCTGGTTGATGTCTGCCATGGCTGCATCTTGGTTCTGCAGGTTCCGAGCGTCACTCGAGACGCGCGTGCGGCCGGTGCGGTCCTTGCGGATTTGCAGACTGGGGGTGAGCGCCGACCGGATGGCCGTCTGGATGGGGACGAGCTCGGGTGCGCGGGCGAAGGTCTGGCTCCACACCCGGCTCCATCCGGAGTACGCACCGACGATCACCATGTTGAAGGCCTGGTCGCGCACTGCAGCATCGATGGTGACGGGGGATGGAGCTTGCTCGGCCAGGCGCCACGTGACGTCCAGTCGCGCGGACAGGTCGCGGTACCAGGGACTGGCCCCGATCCCCGACATCTCGTTTGCGGTGGCTTGCTGCCAGCGCAGGAGAAACGGATCTCGGACCACGTGCAGGTCTCGGTACGTCGCCGGCTGCGGAACGGGCCGGGCCGCGGAAGCGGTGTACGGCGCTCGGACAGAGGTGGAGTCTCGCCACCCCTCTGGTACGGGATCTGGAAAAGCCGTCGCTTGGGCCGTTGCGGCGTAGAGTTCGAGCACGAGCATCCCAGTGGTCAACGCGGCGCCCAGCACCCCGTTTCGGGTGCGCATGGAGCGCTGAGGACTGCGCACCGGTCGATGGTCTCGCAGGGTGGACATCAGTGGGGCTCGGAGCAACGCACAGACTGTACCCGCCAAATGGGTGGGCGGGAACACCCAGATGCGAATCGCACAGCAGACGGAGCCGGCGGGCGGGTCGGAGAGGGACTCGACGTGACGGGTGAAGCCTCGTGATGTGTCGTGATTCGGTCCATAGTGGCGCACAGGCGGCATCGGGGGTTACGCGCGCCGCCGTTCGCCCGGTCCCGTGAGGTACCGAGGAGGTCTGTTTTGCTGCGAAGAGTATGGCTTGGAATTTCCGGAGGTCTCCTTGGGGGGACCCTCGTCGGAATCGGTGAGGCGCTTGTGGTCCTTTCGGGCGCGAGCACGGGCGAGTATCAAGCGCTGGTGTATGCCACGGTCCTCTACGCCCTCATCGGCGTTGCGATGGGGATCGGAGTCGGGATCGGCCTCGCCGTACTCGGGATGGTCTTCAAGAAGCTCTCCGACCCGCGGGCTTGGTCCCTCGGCTTCCTGGGTGTCCTTGTCCCGCTGGGGCTTGTGATTGCCCGCTATGTCGTGAATAAGGTTGTGTATGCCGAGCAGGGCGTGCCCATGACTGGAAACCTGGCCATTCTCGGTGCGTTCGCTGCGATTGCCTTGCTCACGCTCTGGCTGGTTCCCATCGTTCTCACCAAGACCCCTCTGCGCATGTTGGCAGAGCCTCGCGGAACCGCAGCGGCGTACAGCGGAATCTTGACTCTGGCGGCAATCTTCAGCTTTGCGCCGAGCGGGGAAGACCCGGCAGGCGTTCTCGCACCCGAAAATCCCGCGACCGATGCGCCGGGTGGTGCACCCGATGCCGTGCTCGTGGTGATCGACACACTGCGTTCCGATGTGTTGGGTGCGTATGGCGATGAAGGTGGCCTCTCCCCCAACATCGACAAGGTCGCCGCGGAAGGTGTGCTCTTCGAGGAGTACATCACGCAGGCGAGCTGGACACGCGCATCGTTCGCATCCCTGTACTCGTCGATGCTCCCCAGCGGACACAAGTGCATCCTGAAGGCGGAGAACCTTCCCGACGACGTGGTCACGCTTGCCGAAGTCATGGATGCGCATGGCTACGCGACGGGTGGGCTGCCGAACAACATCAACGTCACGCGGTCGTTCAACTTCCAGCAGGGCTTTGACTACTTCAGCTATCAGGCACCGAGCTACATCGCGGGAGCCGCGGAGAGCAGTGCCCAGCTCAGCATGTACAACGTGCTGCGGAAGGTGCGCGACAAGGTCACGGCCGGGTCGTACACCGTGACCGACTATTATCAGCCATCGGAAGTGGTTCTCGAAAACGCGCGTGGCTTCATTGAAGCCAACCGTGAGAAGAACAACCGATACTTCCTTGTGGTTCACTTGATGGAGCCGCACGACCCGTACTTCGCGCACCCGTACGACGGCAACGCCGTGGGCCGCGCCTGGAACCCCAACCCCGATCCCTCCGAAGCACCACGGCTCAAGGAGCTGTACCGCAACGAGGTGAAGTGGGTGGACCAGGAGCTCGGCAAGTTCTTCGACTGGATGCGTGAAGAGGGGGCTTGGGACAACACTTTGGTGGTGCTCACCGCCGACCACGGTGAGGAGTTTCAGGAACACGGTGGATGGTGGCACGGAATCACCCTTTACGATGAGCAGATCCACGTGCCGCTGATCATCAAGCCGCCGGGCCGCGAGCTGGCTGGTGCCCGTGTGCCGTGGCAGGTCCGCGAGATCGATGTGGCTCCCACCATTGGCACCTTTGCTCAGGCGGAGCTGCCTCCGACTTGGCAGGGCAAAGACATCTTCGACTCCGATGCCAAGAGCACCATCGAGCAGATGCTCAACCCGCCTCCGCCTCCGGTCCTCCCGGAAGACGAAGATGGTGTGGCCGATGCCGACAATGACGGTGAAGCGCAAGCCGAAGCAGGTCCGGTGGTCACGCCGGAGACGCTTGCGCGTGTTGCTGTCGCGGAGCAAAACTTCGAAGGCAACGACATTCAAGCCATCCGCAAGGGCGGCTGCAAGTACATCGAGGCCAATGAGGGCAACCCGCGGGGTCTTCCCACGACTGCGCTCTTCGAGCTCGATGGCGACCCGACGGAACAGAAGAACCTCGCTGGTGGAGATGCTGGACGCTGCGATCCATCTGCACTTCAGTCGGAAATGAAGGACACCATCGCCACGTCGGCCGACAACGAAATCACCAATGACGAAGGCGAGATGAGCTGCTCGGACTGCGAGCGTCTCATGGCGTTGGGCTACATGAGCGACTGCACGGGTCCGTGCGGCGGGTGACCGTACGGGAGCGACAGTGAGTGCATCGGCGCCCATCCCGTCACCGTCGGCTGTGTTGGATCGACCGCTTCACATCGTGCAAGCGGCCGCATTTCCGTTCCCTTCGCCGCAGGGGAGTCAGGTCTACGTGCGCGGGATGGCTCGTGCTCTGGCGCGCCGTGGGCATCGGGTCACGGTGGCTTGCTATGCCCATGGCGTGGGTGAGGCCGACCCCGAATACGAAGTGATTCGGACCCCACCTGTACCTGGCTACGACAACCTTCGCGCCGGTCCGGATTTTGTGAAGCCACTGCTCGATGCTGCGTTGGCGTGGAAGCTAGCAAAGCTGGGCGGGGACATTGTGCATGCCCACAACTACGAGGCTCCGATCGCGGCTGCACTCGCCCGAATCCGAACCCGTACGCCGATCGTCTACTGCGCTCACAACACGATGGGTGAGGAGCTCCATACATACTTCCAAGGGCGGCTGGTACGCGGCGTTGCACGTCGTGTGGGCCGGGCGCTCGACCTGACCGTTCCTCGGCTCGCCGATCATGCGCTGGCCATTCATGATGGCGCGGTTCCGGTCTTGCGCGAGCTGGGGTGTGCCCACGTGACGGCGGTTCCGCCGGGCATCGATCCCCATGATGTGCGCCCCTGTGTGCCCGCGGCACTGCCCGAGGGGCCGTGGGTGGTCTATGCAGGCAATCCCGATGCGTATCAGGACCTCGATGTGCTGATGGACGCGATGTGGCGGCTGCCGGACGTTGGACTGCTCATGATTAGCGCAAGCTCGCTCGATCACTGGAGGCGACAGGGTCTGCCGAAGGCGCGCTTTGTCGAGACCGGGAACTTTGAAGAGGTCCGCTCACTGCTGGCGGCTGCAACGGTGGCAGCGCTGCCCCGAACGGTCTGCACGGGCTACCCCATCAAGCTGCTGAACAATCTGGGGATGGGACTGCCCACGATGACGGCAGAGGGCTCCGCCCGCCCCCTTCCCGGAGTTGTGAGTGTGCCAAACCACGACGCGGAGGCATTGGCGAACGCGATTCGTTTCTGGGTCGACCGCCCGGAACAGTGCCAGGCCCTTGGGCGGAAAGCACGCGAGCACGTGATTTCTCAATGTTCATGGGCGGCGCGTGCCGTGGAACTTGAGTCGGTGTACCGCGCTGTGTTGGCACGGACAGATGGGATGGGGTGACGGTCAGTGGTCTCAGCCTGTATGATGCGGGACACTGGTGCGACCGTGGCAAACCACGGCCTCGCAAAAAGGTGAGGAGACTGATCATGCGGATGAACTGGAGCCTGGGTTCTGCGTTGGAGCCCGCCCTGTCCGGTCGCATTCGCGCGCACAGCGCGTTTCGAGCCATTGGTCTGGTGGGCCTGATGGGGCTCGTCGGCTGCGCAGGCGCGAAAGACGAATGTATCTATGGCTGTGGTCCTGCGGGCAGCGACGGCACCACCGAACCCACCACCGACGTCCCCACCACGGAGCCCGCGGACTCGGGTGACTCGGGGGATTCTGGTGGCACCTCTGAGCCTGAAACCTTCGAGGACCCCGGGGATGTGGTCGGATTCGAAGACGATGAGGGGGAGGTCTTCCTGGCCCTGGGTGACTCGACAGGCGACGAGTCAAACCAGGATCACGAGTTCCTTTACGTCATTGTGAACACGGCTGACAGCAAGCTGGGCTACCAGCTCAGCTATGTGCCGGAGAGCACGGATGGGCCGCCACCGCCCTCGGTAGACCTCACGCCTGCTTCCGTGCGCGTGGATCCTGCAACCGCCCGACTTCGCGAGGCCATTCGTGCGGGTCGCATCGGACCGGCCACGCCGCCCAGTCCCCCACCGCCGGAGTTCACCGACTCGGATGTGGGGCTGTCGCGCCAGGAGTTCCGGGTGCGGTCTTCTACCGAAGAGGCCGACGAGTTCGAGCTGGTCGACGCGACCCTGTGGGCCGTCGGCGACACGGTAACCATCTGGGTCGACAACGACTGGCCCATCGACTGGGACTATGACTGCGACGGTACCGCAGATCAACCAGACCCTCGCGATGCGAGTGGTTTCGACAACTGCGACCTCTCCATTATCGCCGACGCGATCGACGCGAACATCTACCCGACGCTGAACACCACGTTTGGCGATGTGCCAGATGTCAATGAAGACGGCAAGGTCACGGTTGTGATCACGCCGGTGCTCAACGCAATGACCGCATTCGTTGAAGATGAAGATGACATTGGCACCCTGGTGCGGTCCTATGTCGATCCCGAGACCGACCTGAACACCTACGATATCAGCGAAAACCCCCTGTCAGACGAGCAGGAGGTAATCTTTGTATTCGCCCCGGATGCCAACGGATTTGCCAATGCGGCGGCCCGCACCACTGTGGAGGCGTACACGCAGATGGAGCTCCTTGCGGAGGTCGCGCGTGGGTACGTGTGGCTGATGTCCTACAAATACAAGGTGCTCGACGGAGGCGGTGAGATCGAAGACGCATGGGTGCTGGAGGGACTCAGCGCGATGGGCGCGGACCTCACCGGATTTGGTGCGGTGTACTACGACGACGTCTGGGACTACCTCGATGCGCCAAACCTCACCCCGCTGGTCAATACCGAGGAAAACGAAGTCATCAACACCCAGCAGTGGGGCGCGCAGTATCTCTTCTTCCGATGGATGTACGAAAATGCAGCGTTCATCAATGGGTCGGAGGCAGAGGATCCCGGTGCAGAGCTGCTGGCGCAGTTCATCCAGTCCACTTCATCGGGGGTCGACAACGTGTCTGCGACCACGGGTGCCGACATGTCGGACCTTGTCGTGGGCTGGCAGGTTGCGTTGGCGACAGCTGGCATGACCCTCTCGACTGGAGATCCGCTGGTCGATGAAGCGGAGTGGCCTGGGTACGACGCGGCCAACACTGTGAGTGCGCCCACGAGCAACCCCACATCCGGCGACCTGTACGGGGCGAACGGCTACCAGACTGGCTTCAATGTCAGTGGCACCAACGTGTTCATGGAAGGGGGTACCACCGTCGATCCCACGGAAAATGAGGACCGTCGGGTGCTCACCTCGGGTTCCGATTTCAACACGCTCGTGACTGGCATCGACTTCTACGGTGCAGTGGCTGGCGGCTATGGGGCGCAAGTCGTGCGCCTCGCCGACATCCCGTACGACGCAGCCACGCTTCGCGTCGACGCGGAAGGCACCAACTACGTTGGGGTGGCCATTCGTCTCGAGAATCCGACCGAGCTCGACTACACTGTGGAGAACATCTTTTCGTCCACCGACCCGTCGAGCCTCGACCTGCCCGCGTTGCCCACGGATGGTGCACCGGTCTTCGGGTACGGCGAGATCCAGGCCCCTGGAGTCACGTACATCGTCACTGCGGAGGCTGAGACGGCCACGCAGGTCTCTGATACCGACCGTTGGATCTTGGATCTGTCAGACCGTACAGTCGGCGAGGAAGTCGAAGTCGCCGTGCACGTCACACGTCGCTACACCGATGCAAACGGCAACGAAGGCCCGTCGAGCATTTGGGTTGCGGTGGTGGGTGAAGATGCAGTGCCGCGCCCGTCTACGGCTTCGTCGAGCGATACCTGCTCCGACACCGACACCCTGAGCTGGGGGTTCCCGTCAAGCGTGCTCGACTATCTCTACTACCAGCTCTTCCTCTCGGGAACGTCCTACAGTGATGCGTCCAGTGAGGAGGATGAGTCCGGCGAGGGCGAAGGCGAGGGCGAAGGCGAAGGCGAGGGCGAGGGCGAAGGTGAGGGCGAAGGCGAAGGTGAGGGCGAAGCGGGTGGAAGCGACTTCTCCCCGTGTGGCGTGAAGGCCGGCGAGACGCTCTCATGCGCAGTTGACTGGGACCGCGACGAAGTGCCCGACCTCGAAGAACCCCAGCCCTCAACCTTTCTGCAGCAGCTCAACACCCTGGCTTGCTCGCTCGTTGACAACGATGAGGCTGGGTATGTTGAGTACGAGGCCGATTCGGTCTTCGATATTGATGAAGTCGACACCGACGACGAGTCCTACTACGATCGAGCGGCGAACCTCGGTGGAAGGGCCGTGAGCGACGGGGAAGAGGCTTTCTACACCGGAGTCCTGACTGGCGGAGAGCAGTACGTGCTCGTGGTGGGCGCTGGATCTGACCAGGGTGCCTATGAAATGGAAGTCCGGGTACTCGACTGATCGGTCGGGAACGAGCTGCGCCATACGCTGAGAGTCCGATAGGCACGTCGCCTTATCGGGCTCTTCTTTCTTCGCCGGAGGCGGCAGCATCATCTTGATGATGCAGGTGCAGACGAAACCGTGTCACTCGGGTACGAAATGGAAATGGTCCCGTCTCGAAAGCCACCACCACCGACTCGCCGAGAGTGGGTTCGATTCCTGGTGTTCTTTGGCCTGACTTTTCTGTCGGTGTTTGTGAGCTACGGTTGGTGGTGGAGCGGCGGAGACCCGTTCACTGATGCGAGTGCATTTTCCGATAGTCTCTTGTTTGCCTTCGGGCTGATGGGGATTCTCGGTGCCCATGAAGCGGGACACTACATCGTGGCCCGACGCCACGGCATGGATCAGACGCTTCCGTTCTTCATTCCATTCCCGCTTGCATTTGGCACCCTGGGCGCCATCATTCGACTGCGGACACCACCGCGCACACGATCGGCGCTGTTGGAGATGGGTGCCGCAGGGCCGCTGGCAGGCTTTGCCGTGGCTTTGGTGGTGCTTGCACTTGGGTTGCCGGGCACGACTGGGCATGCGATGCCCGAGGTGGTGCTGCAGTGGCCGCCGCCTGCACCAGAAGAGCCCGGATTGGTTCTGACTGCGCTGGGGGCCGTCCTATCGGTGTTCGTAGATCTTCTGCCAGAAATGGAAACCACGAATGGGCTGCCGCTCACCATCATGGCCAATCCTCCGGTGATGGACCTCTTGGGGATGATGGTCATTGGCGAGGCGCCCGGTCGCTACGACGAGCTCACGCCCCTCGGCTTGGCTGGGTGGGCTGGCTGCTTCCTGACGGCGATGAATTTG
>CAJWOS010000286.1 GCA_913044235.1 uncultured Pseudomonadota bacterium | reverse complement strand
CCACAATTTGGTAATTCTAAAAGCTGGAACGGAGATCAACAAATTTGGGTCAACGGAAGCGTCAGCGATTCGCTTAGCTTCGTGACTTCCCTTAGCATCAATGGCGTCGATCAAGGTGTCGCGGGAACCAACACCTCCGAGAGCTATTCCGTACCTCAGGACAGCCGCTGGGGCTTGTCGATTATTCATGGCGAAGCGGCCGACGAATGTGGAAACCGCCGTGTGGTAGCTCAATCGTACTTAAGGAGCCCACAATACTATCCGGCTCTTACCTCAACCAACGCCAGTGCAGTTGCTGACCAGGGCATCATTGCTCATATGAATCAGCCCATCATCGATGACTTTGACCGAAGCGACGTGGATGATTTGGCCACTTTGGGTGAAGTCGTTCTCCAGTACATCGATTTTAATACCATCGCACCGCCCGGCACCCCCTTTGCACAAGACTCCTTGAACCCAAGCTCTTGCGGTTGGTTCGAGTTCACCAGCGATACCGCTTATTGGGTCGGCCGTGATCCCAACGCGAACCGCCAAATCAATGTAAGCGGTCCTTGGATCAACTACATGAAAGCCATTGATGGCGGCATGGAAGTGAGCCTGACGGTATCCGACTTTGATTTCCCGATTTATGCTTATGGCGCACTGATTGTATGCGCAGGCATCAGCGGTGTGGGACCTGCCGAAATTGGTTTAAACGGCTGGGTTGGCCTTAGCAATGCGGATGTGGATGCTACTCTTGATATCAATTTGGTCAACGGTCAGCCGCAGGTAGACCTCAGTACTTTGGAGGTCCAGACTTCGGGTCTCTATGTGGACCTGGATTGCGGCATATTCGATTTTCTCTGTGACTTGGTGACAGACATCGTTGTCCCACTGGTCGAAGACCAATTGGTCGACGCCATTTCCGATGCCTTAAGAGACACGCTTTCCGATACCATGGAAGACTTGTTAAGCGGTTTTATCCTCGACAATGGCTTTGATATTCCAGACCCAATCAACATGACTCTCAACGTAGCCAGCGCGCTTGATCGTGCCGAGTTTCAAGGCTCATTTAATGACCAAGAGGGTTATGGCGAAATTGGGTTGGGTACGCAGCTTTACCCAAGTACCCAAGGCGATTCGATTCCCGATACCGCGCGCGGCTCTCTCAAACGTGAGAGCAGCTTGCCCACCTTCAGCCGCAACGATTACAATTTCGGAATTGGCTTGAAGGATGAAATGGTCAACCAAGTACTCTGGGCCATGTGGTACGGCGGCGGTTTGAGTTTTGACAACCTCCTAGGAACCATCGGTAGCCTCGCTGCAGGCAGCGACGACGACTTCAGCGACGTTCCGGCAGAGGAGGAGGAGCCCGCCCCCCTGCCCAATGAAGACGACCCCGGAGACCCCGAAGACGAGCCACCCGATGAACCCGAGGACGTTCCGGAAGGCGGGTTCGCATACGCAGGCACATACCTGGGCGAAATGTTGGTGATGATCGCTGGGTCTACCGATGAGGGATGGTCAGAGATCTGTGAGAACGGTGCTGAATGGCAGGTCGACGACAACGGAGACCTCGACGGGGAAGTCCTGTGTGATCTCTTCTTCGATGGCCAGCCGCCCCAGCCTCTCGAGGTCATCATCACCGGCGGCGTCGACGACGATGGCACCGTCGAGGGTGCTCTCTTCTACTCAGTCGAAGGGCCGCAGAGCGGCAGTGCCGAGTTCCGCGGCACTGTACTCGACCGAGAAATGGTCTTCGTCGGCGAAACCGATGCGGATCTGGGCCGAGAGGAACGCACGGTTACGTTCGAGTTTGATGGGGGTCGCCGCTGAGTCCCTCTGCACACGCACTGGAGCCGTCGCCGTGCTCGCCCTAACGGTGGTCATTCCCACGCTGAATGAGTCTGGCCACATCGAGTCACTGCTGCGCCAGCTCGGCCAACAGCGCGGACTTGCGCTCGAAGTGGTCGTGGCCGATGGCGGCTCGACCGACGGCACACCCCGCCTCGCACTGGCCTGCGATGCGGCTGTCGTCCGCACCTCCCCCGGACGCGGACGACAGCTCAATGCTGGGCGACGGGCGGCGCGCGCTCCCTTGCTGTTGTTTCTTCACGCCGACTCTCGCCTCACCGCCCCTACCCAGCTCGCCGACGCAGTGGCAGCCTTCCAGACCGCTCAGGCCGCTTCAACCACACCACTCGCCGGACACTTCCAGCTGCGGTTCCATGATGCACAGGCATCCGCATTCACCTACTACGAGGGCTTGTCGGCGCTCGGCCGTCCCCAGACCGTCAACGGAGATCAAGGCCTGCTCATCGACGCCCACTGGCTCGATACAATCGGCGGCTTCCACGAGACCATGCCTTTTCTCGAAGATCAGGATCTCGGCGCACGCATCCGGGCCGTCGGGGGTTGGACACTGCTGCCGGGCCGCATCGAGACCTCGGCCCGCCGCTTCCTGGTGGAAGGAGTCGCGGAGCGTTCTATCCACAATGCTGTCACGATGGCTTTCTTCAGCTTTCGACACACCCCGTTCTTCGCCACCGGACGCCCTCGATACCGCGTGCAGCAAGACAGCGAGCGCCTCGCGGTTCTTCCGCTCGCGCGGGAGATCTGGGGCTTCATCCGACACCAACCGCGGATCCTCCTGTCTCTCGCCCGCTACGTGAACCGACACGCCCTCTGGCGCGCCGCCTTCTGGCTCGACGTGCGCACGCATGGCGCACGAGCAGACCAGACGCATCCATGGCTCCACCGGTACGACCGCTGGCTGGCCCCGTGGACCCACAACCGCTCCGGCGACGCACTCTGCATTCTACCCACCCTGATCTTGTTCTTCGCAGCCTGGGGATGGTGGGCGGCTCGGCGCTCCCCTGGCGTGCTGCAAGACGCTCCGTCTGGGCCGCCCAAAGCGCAGCGGACGGCCGCTAGCCCTCCGCCAGCATCCGCCGACCAATCCAAGTACCCATCACCATCGTGGAAAGCTGCGGATTCACGCCCAGACTCGACGGGAACACGCTCGCATCACTGATCCAGAGGCCCGGCAGGCCATGCGCACGCCCCGATGCATCGATCACACCCTCTTCGATGCTGGCCCCCATGCGACACGTGCCCATCGGATGAGCCGCATAGAGCGTGAAGTCACGAATGGTTCGGTCGCGAAGCTTCTCTTCGAGGGCTTCCGGCGTGTGGCTCGGACTCACCCCATGCACCGGCACGAACAGCTCTCCCGCTCCACCGGCCTGCAGCACCCGCGCCACCACCACGAGCCCATCTTTGATTCGCTGTACGTCGTCTTCCGCGAACTCATAGGTGAGATCAGCTCGACCATCGGCGAATGCCCGCACTCGCCCCCCGCCCTTGTCACTCACCATCAGGAGCATTCCACACAGGTTGGGCAACATGGCAAGCCCCTCCTGAAACCGGTCGCCCACCAGCCCCGCCGCAACCAGACAGGCCTCGGGCGGCGCATTGAACGTGTGTGGCAGCACGCCAGGAAGATCGGGGTGGTGGAAGTACGCGCCCTGGGTGGCGCCCTTCCACATCTCCACCGGAAAGTCGCACTTCGCGATGATGGTGGAGCCCGGATGCACCTGGAGGTGCTCGCCGCAGTGGGGACCGAGCTGCTCCCCGAGTCCAGCGTGCCACAACAGTCGCGGGGTGCCGATGGCTCCGGCCGAGAGCACCACATGCTCGGCCCGCACCTCCACGCGTCCGCCCTCCTCCTTCGTCTCCGGATGGATGGCCACGCCTCGCACACCCACGGCGCGCCCTCGCTCCACAATTATCTCGCGTACTTCCACTTCTGCCTGGACCCGCGCCCCCGCCGACACCGCGCGAGGCAGAAACGTGAGGTTGGTGCTGGCTTTCCCCCGGGTTGGGCAGCCGAAGTAACAAACGCCACAGCCCACGCAGCCGGGCGTACTGCGTGGTGCGAGCCCCCCCTCAAAGCCGAGCTTTTTCACGCCATTCACGATGATGGTGTTGTTCACGCCAGACACGATCTCGGGGGTGATCTGGACCCCCACGATGCGGCTGACTTCGTCGTAGGTCGGCTGGAGCGCCTCCCAGGCGAGGCCCGGCTCCGACAGTCGCTCCGCCCAGCCGTCGAGCACATACCGGGGTGCCCGAAAGCTGAGCGCCGAGTTCACGAGTGTGGACCCGCCCACACCTCGACCCGCAGCAATCGGCATGGGTGCCGAGCCGCGCGCCACCATCGTGCCGCCCTCCTGCATGTGATAGCGCGACACATTGGCATAGTTGGGTCGGAAGCGGCTCTCCTTCGGCCCCATCTCCATCACCACGACGTCGAGACCAGCCTCGGCCAGCACGCGGGCCAGGCTGCCCCCACCAGGACCCGACCCCACCACCACCACGTCACAGGTGCGCGTGCGACCCGAGCCCACCTCGTCGAATCCATCGGCCATCGGTGGGGGAAGCAACACCTGGGCCCGATCGGATACTTGCCAGGTCCGCCCCACAGCCGGGTCTGGATGAACGGCGGCCGCGGCCAAGTCCGGAATGGGGAGGGTCTTCGGCATGGCGCTCGTCTATCGGTCCCGAATGGTGTGGGGTGCACCGTACAGGATACCGGAGCGCATCGCCGCTTCACCAACTCTTCGCCCGAGCCCTGTCATGTGGGCCACCCACTTCCCGAGTCCTCTCGGACGCCTGCGTCTCGTCTGCACCGAGCAAGCCCTCGTGGGGGTGTACTTTCCCGACCATGCTCCTCCACCGGCGCATCAGGCCGAAGATGGCGCGCATCCCTTGCTCGATGCGGCTGCCACCCAGCTCGCGGAGTGGTTCGACGCACGGCGCACACAATTCGAGCTCCCGCTTGCGCACACCGGTACGCCCTTTCAGCAGACCGTGTGGACGGCCCTGCGCAGCATCGACCATGGGCAAACCACCACCTACGGAGCGCTGGCGATGCGGCTGGGGCGTCCATCTGCTGCTCGAGCCATCGGCGCTGCAGTCGGACGCAACCCACTGAGCATCATCGTGCCCTGCCATCGGGTCATGGGCCGAGGTGGACGACTCACAGGCTACGCCGGCGGCTTGTGGCGCAAGCGCTGGCTGCTGGCCCATGAGTCCAGTGGTGGCCTCCTCTTCGAACAACGGTAGGCGCGCGACTACTCCGCCGGCTTCGGTGTACAGGCCCCCACCACCGAAGCAAGCTCGCGACTCAGGGCTCCGAGCGCTCGACGCATCCCCGACACCGCGCTTGTGTAGCCGTCCCCTTCCTGTACCTGAGAGACATCGAACTCCCGGCGGGTGACTTGATCGTGCTGCGTGTAGACAAACCGCCCGCTCACCAGAACCTGCGCGCTGTTGCTCGCATGAAAGCGATCGAGCTCCAGCGCGATGGTGCAGTCGGCCTCTCGACCCGGACCCGGTGCCACTTCCAGCTTGGGCAGCGCGTTCGAGAGGTCGCGCGCGAGGACCTTCTGTACGGCAATATCGAGCGGCTCACCCCAGTGGTGGTACCGAGCGTGGAGCACTTCGTTGGTGTTCACCTGCAACACCAAGCTCCGCGACCGGAGGAAGTCGGGCAGGTCCACTGCCACCAGATCCACACGGGCCTTGGGCGCAACCGGCTCGGCTGGGGGCTGACCCTCCGCTGCTTCGAGCACCAACGAGTAGTAGTGATTCTCGACTTCCAGCTTCTTGCCGCAGCCCACCAGAAGGCCCACGAAAGCAAGGTACAGACTCTTCATGGTACTGCTCCAGTGGGCTCCGGATCCGGCTCGCCACGCGGGCCCACCACCACGCTGTTGGGCTGCTCCCGAAGCTGTCGAATCAGAGGCGTGACCTCCGCGAGCGTGCGCTCCAGCGTGCTCAGGCTGCGCACCAGCTCACGGTGAGGCTCGGAACCGGCAGAGTAGTGGCTCGCCAGACGCTCGTAGTGTTCGAGGGTTTCCTGCGCCTTGACCAGAGTCTCCAAGGTCTCCTCGGTGACATCGTCGAGCGGTACATCGTTGATCTTCCGCACCGTTCGCTCAAGCAGCACAAGCAACTGGTCTACGCGGCCCTCCGTTGCTGGAATGACCGGGTAGCTCGCAAACTCCGAGAGGCGATTGGGGCGCCGGGGCCGGTGCTGCAGATCGATGATCTGGGCCCCGGTGAGGTAGTTCGTGATCTTGACCTCGCCGTGAAGACCTCGGCGGATCAGCGTGGCAATCCGGTCAGCAGCCTGCTTCGACTCTTCTTCCGTGTCACCGTAGCCAAGGCGACCAGGCTCGATCTTGAACAGAATGGGAATCCGCGAGTCTGGCTCCAAGAGCCTCACCTTCTCTTCATAGTCGATGTCGGTACGCAGCACTTCCCCCACCTTCACACCCCGATACTCCACCGGCGCACCCGGTTGAAGCCCCCGAATGGATCGGTCGGCAAGGAGGATGTACTCCAGAGCTTGCGCATAGATGCGCTCATAGATGGCCCCCTCGTGGGGGTAGACCTCAAAAGAGACGTAGTCGACCGTGATGCGTGGGCCCAGCTCTTGGCCTTCCGGCACGCCAAACGACACGCCCCCCGACGCGATGGTCTCCAGAGTGCCGAATTCCAGGCGCGCGCCATCGGCCGAGACATCCACGGCCACCCCACTGTTGAACCAGAAGCGTGTATTTTCCGTGATCAAGCGGTCGTAGGGCTGCACGATGAAGGCGTCGTAGCGTGTGCGACGTCGCTCGGGATCGAACTGCACGTCTTCGATCTTGCCCGCTTCCATCCCGCCAAACATCAACGGAGTGCCTTCATGGAGGCGCTTGCCCTCGCTGCTTTCCAGCACGATGTGCAAGCCGGGCGTGCCGATGGGCGTGGACGGAGGCGCATCAAGCCCCTCGAAGGTGCGCGCGGCTTTGTCGAGGAGCCCCGGTGCCATCTCGATGTAGGCGCCCGACAAGAGGGTACCCAGGCCCGTCACACTGAGTGCATTGACCCGAGGGCGCACAATCCAGAACGAGGAGTCCTCCCGAAGCAAGTGGGCATTCTCCTTGTGGATGCGCACAGACAGGAGCACCGACTCTGCCCCCTCGGAAAGCTGCATTCCGAGCACTTCCCCGACCTCGACATTCTTGGTGCGAATGCGGGTCTTGCCCGGCTCGATTCCCTCTGCATTCTCAAACCGAACCTGGATCAGCGGACCCTGCCCAACGTAGTGCTGGTACACCATCCACATGGCAATCCCAAACGCAGCGAGCGGAACAAGCCAGACCGGACTCCACCGGTGGATGTGCTCGACGTTCGCCATCGGGGCAGCCGCTGCGGGTTCTGCGGCGTCGGGCGATGCGGATGGGGTCGGGTCGTCGCTCATCATGCCTCCCGAACCCAGAGCAGGCGCGGGTCAAAGGAGCCGGCCGCAAGCATGGTCGTGAAGACCATCCCCGCAAAGGCCAGTGCAGCGGGTCCGGGCAGGATCGTCATGACATTCCCGAGCCGAATCAGAGCCACCAGAATGCCCACCACGAATACATCCACCATCGACCACCGCCCGACAAATTCCGTAATGCGGTACAGCCGGGTCTTGTACCGACGCGCTGACTTGTACCGAAGCTGCACCGACAAGCACAACCACACCAGGATCACGATCTTCCCCACGGGCACGAGCACGCTGGCGACAAAGATCACGATCGCGATGGGGTAGGAGCCATGGCCCCAGAGGGTGAGCACACCACCCAGGATGGTGCTCTCCCGAAGGTTGCCCCAAGTACGGGTGTACATGATGGGCAGAAAGTTGGCGGGCAGGTACAACAGCACCGAGGTGAGGAGCCAGGCCCAGGTGCGCTGCATGCTCCCATTCCAGGTCATCCCAGCGCGCTCGAGCGTGTGGCCATGTGTGCCGCAACGAGCGCAGTAGGGGGTCCCGATGGGCAAGACCGCGGTACACACCGGACACCCCTGAACGCCCATGGCCGTGGCGGTATGCTCATGCATGGGACGAATGCCCCGCGGCGCGGGCCGCATCGAGGAGGTCCCACAGCTCTCGACGATCGAAGTTGAGGCTCACCAACACCACCCCAAAGGTGAACAAGGCGTAGGCCCAAAACGACAGACCGAGCTCCACGTCGGCCAGCGACACGATCTTGATAAAGCTGACCAGAATCCCGATCAGAAAGATCTCCGCCATGTTCCAAGGCGCCAGTGCAATCGTCCACCGCAAGCAGGTGCGTGCACCCGGAAGCTCCCGACCGATCCGAATTGCGACCGACACATAGACCAGTCCGCAGAGCAATAGTGCGGGGATCACCGCGATCGAGGCGAACACCACGGCTGCCAGCAGGCGATGATCCTCGGTGGCCAGGATTGCCACACTGCCGAGAAGGGTGACGCTCTGCTCCATTCCTCGGGCGTTCAGGGTGATGAACGGGAACAGGTTGGCGAGCGCCAGGCAGATCAACGATGCGATCGAGTACGCGAAGATCTTCGACTGAGAGTCGGGACGGTTGGCCGTGAGCAGAAAGTTGCAGCGCGGACAATATGCGTGCTGTCCGGGTCGGAGCACGGGAAGAGCCACGAGAAGGTCGCACTCGTGACAGGCGATGTGCACGGCAGGAAAATCGGTCACGCCCACAGGCTACACGAGACTGGATTCGCGCGCATCCATGAAGCGCGGGATGGGGCCGGAACCGCCCTACGACCAACCAGGCCCGCCTGGGAAACCCCGACTGGATAAGGCCTTCTCAGCGGGCCATCACACACGAGGATGCACATATGGACCTGGGCTTTCTCGGACACCAAAGCTGGTGGGTGCGCAGCGGCGACGTCACCCTGCTCATCGACCCCGTTCTCGGCGAAGCGATGGGCCACCGCACCCGACTTCCGGTGCATCCCCCCCGCACCATCGATGTCCACGAACTGCTGCCGATCGACTTGGTGGTCCTCACCCACGAACACAACGACCACACCGATCTCGCCTCGCTCGCTCTGCTTCCACGTGAAATTCCCATCCTCGTGGCGCCCCTCATGCCTTCAGTCGTGGTGCGGGCCATCGAGCGCCTCGGCTTCACGGTCCATCGAGCAGATCCCGATGTCGGTCTGTCCGCCGCTCCTCTGCACGTGCAGCTGCTGCCGGGCGCCCGACGTGCACCGGTCTCGGAAGGACGCGTGGCGCAGGTCCTTCTCACCGAAACCCACGAAAGCGACACGGTCACAGTACTTCTCGGGGTCGATACCGCCATCTCCAGTCGCACCATTCAGGCCATCCGCATGGGTGCACTGCCCATCCCGGATGCCGAGGTCGTGTCCAA
>CAJWOS010000285.1 GCA_913044235.1 uncultured Pseudomonadota bacterium | reverse complement strand
CCACTACGCCGGCGAATACGAGCTGACCGGCGACAGCGTGGTGGCAGGCGTGCGCGTGGCCGCGCCGATGATGCAGATCCACACGGTGGCGGCGGGCGGCGGCTCGATCTGCAGCTTCGACGGCGCGCGCGTCTACGCGAGCCTGCTCGAGGACCTGGGCGCCCGCGGCCTCTGGGACGCGCCGAAGATCACCCTGGCGGGGTCGTCCGCGGGCGGCCTCGTGCGCGTGCGCCTCGCGCACCGCAAGACCGGCCAGGCCTGCAAGACGGCCCCGTACATGAGCTGCCTCGCGTGGGCCGCGGCGAAGACCTTCGACTGCCAGTGGTACCGGGAGTGCGCGTTCAGCAAGTGGCGCAAGCAGAGCGACTACGTCTTCTACGGGCTCCGGGCCAACGCGCAGCTCGCGGCCTTCGCCGCGGTCCACATCCTCAAGCTGAACTTCGTCGTGACGTCCGTCAACGCGCAGAAGAATCAGCGATCTGCGGCAAGAGCATCGACGATGGGCGCCGGTTTTTACGAGAATACGAACGGCGTCCCGCTGGAGAATGGCCGCGTGCACCACCTGGGCCTCGCGCCCGGCGAGGTCGCCGTGCTCGGCCGGGTGTCGGCGAGCGAGTGGCCATGGACATCGGTGGACCTCGCCGGACACTACCCCTCGAGCCTGTCCCTCAACAATGGCGGCGACACAGTGGAACTGTATGTGCGCGGAGAGTGGGCAGACGGCCTGCGCTGGGACGCTGCAGAGCGCGGCATCGCTTTCGAGCGCCTCGCAGACGCCTGGACCTATGCGGAGACCCGCTTCGACGGCGATGACTACGGGACCCCCGGCTGGCTGCGGTGAGCGCATCCGATGCAGCCGCCGGACCGACGATTCGCATCGAGTGGTTGACCCACAGGCTTGGTCCATGAAACGGTGCCGGCATCGACCCGTGTACCGGAGGCACACCCATGGGCTGGGAGAAGTCTTCCCTCGAGCAACAAGAGGGCGCACGCGGACTGCAGCTGGTGGTCGAGCAGCGACCATTTGTGGGCGGCTGGTTTCACATCGTGTTCATCTCCATGCTCGTTGCGTTCTTCCTTCCCATCGTCGCAGTGCCGGATTGGTTCGGTGCCTGCATCGCGTATTTCGTCGCGTGCTTTCCGATGATGTGGCTCGCGCTCCTGCTCCGACGGTCGGCCATCTTGACCATCACGCCCGTGTCGCTGCGCATCGACGCCTGGACCGGACTGCCTGCTCGCCCCCAGACCACCACCTGGCCGCTGGACCGACTCTCGCTCGACCACGATGCGGTCTTCAACTTCAACGGGCTGACCCTACACGCCCTAACAGTCGAGGCAGACGACACGGACTCGGTCCAGGGTCTCGCTTGCACCACCGAGGAGCTCGAACAGATCATCGCCCTTGTGGAGCGCCGCGGTGACCACGCCCGCGCCCTCACGGGAGACGGAGAAGCCGAAGTGCCCGAAGCCCTCCGAAAGTTTCTGCGCCCAAAGCAGCCCACCGGCTAAGCAGCCGGGCGCTCAGCTCAGGATCTCCGTGAGCGCGGTGTCAAACACCTCTGGCATGCCGTAGCTCTCGGTCTCCAGCCCCAGTGCCTGGCCGATGCCCGCGAACAGCTCTCCGTGCCCGCGACCGTCGAGCTGCAGGAAGCGTCCGGTGTCGAGCGTGCCCCCACAGCCACCGGCCAGCACGTAGGGCACACTGCTGGGGTCGTGGGTGTAGCCGTTGCCCAGCTCGTTGCACCACAACACGGCACAGTGGTCGAGAACCGAGGAGCCGTCGCCTGCTTCGAGACCCTTGAGTCGATCGAGGAGGTCGGCGAAGCGCTCGGCATACCAGTGGTTGATCTCAATCAGCTGCGCCACGGCCGTCGCATCGGTGAGGGGTGCATGGGACAGGGAATGGTGCCCTTCGGACTGGCCGAGCTCGGTGAATGCCCGCGACGACTGCCCGCTGCCCCACTGGTGCACAAGCACCGGCGAGAGGTCGCAGGCAGCCGCAGCAACCATCATCGCAAGGTTGGCCTCGCCGATTTCGCTGAGGTCCGACGAGTCGACCCGGTCGGGCAGTGTACAGCTGCCAAGGTCGAGCCGCTCCACCGTGCGCTCCAGCTCAAAGAGCGACTCCATGTGCGCATCCAGACGAGCCCGGTCTTCACTGCCCACACGCGCGTGCAGTCGCTGGTAGTCGGCCAGCACCGCATCCACAACAAAGAGTCGCTGTGCGCGGGCCGTCTCAAGGGAGGCAGCATCAGACACTCCCGAGCCGAAGATGCGGTCGAATGCAGCCGCTGGCTCCTGCATGGGCCGCACAGGCTCGAAGGGGGCCTTCCATGAAATGCGGGCCGGAATGGCCATTTCGATGTCGCAACCCACACCCCACACCATGCTGGCGAATGGATGGGAGCCGCCCATCTGATCGGCCACATATTGGTCGAAGCTCTGGCCACCGGCCGAGCCGTCCCACAGGTGACTGAACTCCCCCACACCACTCGGTCCCTCGATGAGCGACCAGGGCGTGAGACTGTGGCCCGTCCCGGAGTCATGGCCGTTGGCACCGCCGGGAAACTCAAGGGCCGAGCGCATGTCGATGCCGTCGAGCACGATGATGTCGCTGCGATGGCGCTCGAGGGGGGACAGGATTGTTGAGAGCGTGAAATCGCGCTCTCCGCCCGTGGGCCGCCACGCCTCGGGGATGGTGCCGTTGGGTGTGAAGAAGACGATGAGCCGCTTTTGGGTGCCTGTGTCGGCGTGGGACCGCAGCGGACGCAGCATGGCTGACAGAAAGGGCAACCCCACAGTGATGCCACCGGCACCCCGCAACACGGCACGACGCGAGAGTGGACGCGGCATCACGGACTCCCCACTGCAGAGCGGAAGGCCGGTGAGTCGATCGTGGCGAGCACAAGTGCTTCCATATCGAGTGCTTCGGCAGCGAAGGCGTCGGCAGCACCTTCGATCTCGCAGATGTCGCCAGTGCCTTCCCGACGCCCATGGGCAAAGCGATACCACTGCCGCGAGAAGCATTCCCGCACGATGGTGCTGCGGGCGAGCGCCTGTCCAAGGTCGGCGGCCCCGTCGATCACACCATTCACATCCGTGCCCACGAGCTCGGTCGAGGCATCGACTGGGATGCCGTTTTCATGGGTGCGCCAGCGTCCGATCCCGTCGAAGTGCTCAAAGGCAAGTCCCGGCGGGTCGATCAGGTCGTGGCAAGCCGCGCAAGCGGGGTCTTCGCGGTGCTGTTCGAGCAGCTCGCGAGTGGTGGCATCGGGATCGGGCTCCGGGACCGTGATGTCCAGAGACGGGTCGGGACCACTAATCACATGGCAGAGCATCGAGCCCCGGATGAACATGCCCCGATGGATGGGCGACGACGCATAGGACCGGGCGCGAGACGCCAAGAACGCGCCCTGGGTGAGGAAGCCTGCGTGCTCGGTGGGGTCGCGCGCCACCCGGGTCCAGTCAGCCGCGGTGACCTCATAGCCGTAGTAGGTGGCCAGCTCGGCATCGGCGATGGTCCAGTCGGCGGTGAGGAGGGTGTCGAAGCTCGCGCCCTCTTCTTGCCAGACCGCGCGCACAAACCGGAGGAACTCTTCGCGAAACGACTCCGGCCGGCCGTCAGTCCAGTCGGGATACACCTCGAGATCTTTCTCGACGTGGTCGAGATGATCGAGGCCAATCCATTCTTGAAAGAACAGCTCCACGATCTCCATAGAGCGGGGGTCTTCCAGCATTCGACGTGCTTGGGCCTCGAGTCCTTCCGAGGTCGACAAGGTGCCCTCAGCTGCCGCCTGGAAGAGCGCTGCGTCGGGCATGGAGCCCCAGAGAAAGTACGAAAGCCGCGACGCCAGCTCGTAGTCGTCGAGCGGGACCACCTCTCCTGGACCAGCAGCGAGCACGGAGTCCTCCACGCGGTACAAGAAGCGCGGAGACTGCAGCACCACTTCGAGCACCATGCGCAGAGCGGTCCGCTCGCCCCACAGGTCTGCAGCGGCATCGAACAATGTCACGAGGCGTTCGAGTTCCTCGGGGTCGTCGATCGGGTGGCGCCATGCCCGCTCGAGCAGGTCGGCAAGCCAGTCACGGACGCAATCGGAGAATGCATCGGTCGAACCAACGGCGATGGTCTCGCCAGAGACCCGCAGAGAGTCAATGAAGAGGTTTCGGTCCTCGCCGACATCCGGCAGGTAGCAGTCGTTGGAAAACACCACTCGAAGGGTGTGCTCACCGGCAGACAGGGTGCTTTCCGTGCCCACCCAGCTCCAAGCTTCGGGGGCATCGCCCTCCGCCACGGCATCGCCGTCAATCCACAAGTTCCACTGTGCCGCTTCCCCATCGCAGACGGTGCCGCGAAGTCTCACATCCACGGCGTAGTCGCCGTCGTGCTCGAGGGTGATGCTGGTCTCGAGGTAGCCCGCTGAGAGCAGCCCGATGTACTGGTCGTAGTCAATCACCTCTTCGCCCCAGCCATCTTCGGCCTCGAGGGTGTACTCGAGGTCGTCGAACAGATCGGGACAGGTGAGCACTGCAGTGGGGTCAGCCGTCACAGCGGTGGCCACTTCCAGGGCCAGTCGGCTGTAGGCGTCGACGGTGTCGGCACCCACCGCGCGAACATCGACATTGTTGCCAAAGCCACCGATGGTCTCGGGAGGGAGCATCCGAGTGGCGGGGTCGTCGGTGATCCCGAGCAGGTCGGTGAGCGTACGATCGAGCTCCGCTGGGGTGAGCCGCCGCATCGGACTGCGGTCCGGACCGTCCACCACGCACACCTCTTCATCGGTCGGCAGCTCATCGTCGCTCGTCGCTGGATGCGTTCCAGTCGACGGGCGCTTGTCGCTTCCCTGGGGCGGCTCACTGCATCCCACCCACAACGCCAGCGCCCATCCGAGGCGCCAGGGTGCACACCGGACCGAACCGACAGGGGGGCATGATGGCTTGCGCACGCGGTCTCCCAGACGCCTTCCGCCTTCGTACGATAGCGCAGGTGCGGACCGTCGGGAGACGTTCAGGCAAATGCGGCGGCGGAAGGCAAGGGCTGGCGCGCCTGCTTGTCTCATCATTCCACCGAACCAACGCAGCGACCTCCAACGGGATCCGCTTCGATTAGACTTCTCCATACACCGACCAAGCTGCCTGTCCTTGGTCGATGCCGCTGCGCGAGCACAGAGGCCCCATGCCCCGATTCCCGGTCATTCTGCTCACTCGCGTGACCGCACCCAGTGCCCTCGCAACGACCCTTCGAAGGCGCGGATGGTCGGTCGTCTGTACCGGCGACATCGAACAGGCCCGCGCCGATCCCCGCCCGGTGGTGGTGGGACCGGACTGGCCCGACTCTGTCCCCCCACCCGATCGGACGGCACCCTGGATCGTCTTGCCGCCGCGAACGCCCCTGACCGCACAGGTCGAATTGGTGCAGGCGGTGTTGCTCGCGGTGCCCGAATCACAGAACGCCACGGACCATCCCGCTGCGCTCGCCCGACCGATGGCCAGCGCCGACCAACCGCACACAGCGACCATCGGTAGCGAGACGTGGCGGCCCGAACCCACGACCACAAACGAGACCGCTGAAGCCATCGGTCCACCATTGGAGCCCCCGACCCTCGACCGCAGGGCGGAGACGTCCGACCAAGCAACCCTCCCGCCCCAGAGCACGCTGCCTCCGGAGGATGCATCCCACGGCTCGACCCTCCAGCTGCCGAACCACGAGCGCCCCTTTGCCGGTGCAGGAGCCCAGACCATCGTCACCCCCGATGCCGGCGACGTCGATACTGAGGGTGCCTGGCTCCATGGTGCCGGCACGCTCAATAATGCGCTCCGCGTGGCGATCAATCCACAGGCCTTCACCTCCCAGGGTGTGCAACACACGAGCGACCCGGCCCTCATCGCCGGTCGCTATGAGCGGGTGGGCACGCTGGGCCGGGGCGGCATGGGCGAGGTGTGGTCGGTGCGCGACCGCGACCTGCAGTGCGTGGTGGCCATGAAGGTGATCCGACCCGAGGTGCTCGGCAACAACGAAGCGGTGGCACGGTTTGTGGGCGAAGCACAGGCCACGGCACAGCTGCAACACCCTGGCATCGTGCCCGTCCATGAGCTGGGTACCCTGCCCGATGGCCGCCTATTCTTCACCATGCAGCTCGTACAGGGTCGTACCCTGAGCAGCGTAGTGAGAGCACTGCACGGAGACTCGGGGGCACTGAGCCGCTGGGGCCTGGGCTACGGCTTCTCGCTACGGCGACTGCTGGCCACCATGCTGCAAGCCACCCAGGCGGTGGCCTATGCGCACGCCCGTGGTGTGCTCCACCGTGACCTGAAGCCCGAGAACATCATGCTCGGAGACTTTGGTGAAGTGCGGGTGCTCGACTGGGGACTGGTGCGCACGCAGAGCACGGGCGTCACCACCGAGGCGCTCACTCAGGACGAGGAGAGTCTCGCCGACCTCTCGCCACTGTCCTCGCTCGGCAACAGTCACACGCGCATGGGCCAGGTGGCGGGCACGCCGGCGTTCATGTCACCCGAGCAGGCCTGGGGACGGGTCGATGAGTTCGGTCCACACACCGATGTGTACGCCCTGGGAGCCTGCCTGTACGCACTGCTGTGCAACGAGGCGCCCCACCGCGGCACGGCACGGGTGGCACTGCAGAGCGCCCGCAGCGGCCAACGCCCACGACTGTATCCCCAGTTCGAGGTCGATCCGCATCTCGTGGAACTGGTGGAGAGCTGCCTGCACCCCGACCATCGCCAGCGTCCGCCCCACGCCGGCACACTGGCGCGCTTGCTGTCGGAATGGCTCGACGGTGCCCGCCGCCGCGACATGGCGCTCGAGCAGGTGGCCGAAGCCGACGCGCGCGCCAAGACCCTGGCGCAGCTGCGCCGAGATCGGTCCACCGCCGAGGTGTTGCTGGAGGAAAAGAAGTCGGTGGTGGTCGATCACATCAACGAACAGATCCGCCAGGGCACGCCCAGCCCGGCCCCCCTGCCCACCGTGCAGGCCCAGTGGGCCGCCGAGGACCACCTCGCCTCCGTGCAGCGCGAGGAGGCCCTCGCCGAGGTGCGCACCCTGCAGGCCCTGCGCAGCGCCCTGATGCACGTGCCCGAGCTGCCCGAGGCCCACACCCGCCTCGCCGACCACCACCGGGCCCGCTACGACGAGGCCGAGGCCCGCGAAGACACCCAGGCCGCCATCGTGCAGGCGGCCCTGGTGCGGGAGCACGACCGGGCCGACCGCCACGCCCGCTGGCTGGCCGACCGGGGCCACCTGCGGCTGCACTGCACCACCCCCGGCGTCACCGCTCGGGTGCTGCGCTGTGTGGAGGCCGAGCGCCGCATCGTGCCCACCCCGATGCCCGCCCCCCACGACGCGCCCGTTGCCTTTCCCCTCGAGCTCGACCTGCCCGCCGGCGCCTATGTGCTCGAGGTGGGCGCCCCTGGCCACGCCACCGTGCACTACCCGGCGTTGGTGCCCCGCGAGGGGGTGTGGGACGCGGTGCCCCCCGAGGGCGGGCCGCCCCAGCCGCTGGTGCTGCCCCGCGACGGCGAGACCCCCGCCGGGGCCTGCTACGTGCCCGCTGGCTGGGCCTGGGTGGGCGGGCGCGGCGCAGCGCGGCGGCGCTCCACCATCCCCTTCCAGCGGGTGTGGATCGACGCCTTCTGGGCCGAGCCCCACCCGGTCACCAACCGCCGCTACCTGGCCTTCCTCGACGCCCTGGTGGCCGCGGGCCGCGAGGCCGAGGCCCTGGCGCACGTGCCCCGGTACCGCTCCAAGTCCGGCGCGCCAGGGGCGATGGTCTACGGCCGGCGGGCCGACGGCGGCTTCGAGCTGGTGCCCGACGCCGACGGCGACCTGTGGCACCCCGACTGGCCGGTGGTGCTGGTGCGCTGGGCCGGCGCCCGGGCCTTCGCGGCCTGGTGGGCCCACGAGACGGGCTGGCCGTGGCGGCTGCCCTCGGAGCACGAGTGGCGCAAGGCCTGCGGCGGCGTGGACGGCCGGCTGTACCCCTGGGGCGACGCCCCGGTAGACCACTACGCCAACATGCGCCTGGGCAGCCCTGGGCCCATGACCCCCGAGCCAGTGGGCTCCCACCCCCCCGACACCTCGGTGTACGGGGTGGCCGGCGGCGCGGGCGGGGTGATGCACTGGTGCCGCGATCCCTTCCTGATGACCGGCACCCCCGTGGGGCCTGGGGGGCGCTCCCAGCCGGCGCTGGCCACCGCCGACGCGGTGCACGTGTGCCGGGGCGGCACCTGGACCTGGGCAACCAATGACGCAAACCTGTTGATGCGCAACCACGGCCAGCCCACCCTGGTGCGCGAGTGGTGGGGCTTTCGGCTGGTGTGCGACCCCCGTGCCGCGGGCGGCTCTGCCTAGCCGGGCGCTTGTTGGGAACGGGGGGCCGCCTGCCTCGGGGGCGAACCTTCTCCGCATGCCCTGGAGCCATCATGAGCCGCACCGCCCCCCTCGCCACCGCCCTCCTCAGCCTGCTGGCCCTGGGCGCCAGCCCCGCCCACGCCTTCGGCAGCGTCTTCTCGCCCAGGAAGTTCACCGTCTCCGCCGCCGGCCTGTCCCTGCAGGAATGGCAGTGCAACGACGGCATCGACAACGACGGCGACGGCGACATCGACAGCCTCGACTCCGACTGCGACGACCTGGGCAGCGTGCCCACCATCGACATTGGCGGTTCGGCCAACCCCGGCGGCGACGACGTCATGCCCATCCCCTTCTTCTTCCTGGCCCTCGACGACACGGGCGCCGACGCAACCGATGCCGTCAGCAAGAGTCTCGGCGACAGCCCCGTTGCGGTCCCATTCACCTTCAAGGCGGGTGAGGACGTTGAGAGCGATGGCATTCTGCTCTTCGTTTTTGAGGCGATCAAACTTTTTCTTTTCTGCCAAAGCAATCGCTCTTTGCCTCTTTTGCGCCTGTTTTTTCGCAGCTGCACGCAGCTTTTCATCCTCAAGCTGGGCTCGCTCTGCAGCTGCGGAAACACGGGCCTCGTCGACCTTTGCGCGCTCTGCCAGCAACGCCGCATCTCGAGCCTCCTTCTGAAGCCGCGACCGTTCTGCTGCAGCTTGCTTGTCCGCGAGGACCTTTGCCTTTGCCTTCCTTTCTTTCTCCTTTTGCGTCTTACCTGATAATTCCGCTTAATAGTGGTCGGATGATGGAGGATCAGCACCTCAGCCTCAAACTCCCAGATAGCACGGGGACGAAGCGATTCGTGAACGATGACCATGCCCTTACGCACACCCTAGATACGCAACATGTATGCGTTATTTTCGAGAT
>CAJWOS010000284.1 GCA_913044235.1 uncultured Pseudomonadota bacterium | reverse complement strand
GCGCGGAATCTCGAATTGGCTTGCTTGGCGCCAGACGGTCTCTGTCTGGGGCTCAACGCCGCGAACGCCATCCATCACGATGACCGCACCATCGAGAACGCGCATTGCTCGTTCGACTTCGATGGTGAAGTCGACGTGGCCAGGAGTGTCGACCACCTGGATCAGGTGGTCATTCCATGGACACTGTGTGACCGCGCTTCCGATGGTGATTCCATGGGCACGTTCTTCGGCCATGAAGTCCATGGTCGCAGCACCATCGTGCACTTCACCGATCTTGTGGGAGGCACCGGTGTAGAACAGGATGCGCTCGGTGAGCGTGGTCTTGCCGGCGTCGATGTGGGCTGCAATCCCGATGTTCCGAACGAGATGGAGCGGGACCGACAGGCCGCTATCCTTGGACTTTTTGGCCATGATGTCTCCGTGACCGTACGGACGCGTGAAGCGCCGTATGATCGGGTGCCCGTATGGTCGGGTGATCAGGTGTTGAGTGACGCGGCGGCTCTGTACAGCCGGACCGCATCGCGGCGGAGCGGGCCTCTAACACCTTGGTCGCCAGACCATCGGAGTGGACATCTCGCGTTGCAACGAGATCCCCTGGCGCGGCGAGTTACCAGCCCCGGAACATGGCCCCGGAGATGTTGGATGGGTGGAATTCTTCTGCTGGAAGATGGCCGGATGTTTACCGGTGAAGCGTTCGGCGCGCGAACCACGCGCGTGGGCGAAGTGGTCTTCAATACTGCGATGACAGGATATCAGGAGGTTCTCACCGACCCGTCATATCGCGAACAAATTGTGACGATGACCACGCCTCACATCGGGAACTACGGGGTCAACGAGCAAGACATGGAGAGCACACAGATTCACGTGTCGGGCTTCATTGTGCGCAAGCTCTCCCGTCGGCCCAGCAATTTCCGCTCGCAGGGTGGACTGGAGCCATGGCTACGGGCTGCGGGCATTCCCGGTCTGCAGGGCATCGACTCCCGGGCTCTCGTGCGTCACATTCGCGACAAAGGCGCCATGCGTGCCGTCATCAGCACAGACGGCACCTCTGTGGAGGCCCTGCGGGAGCGCCTGAACGACTGGCCTGGGATGGCCGGTCGTGCGCTGGCCTATGAAGTCTCTCGCTCGTCGCCCGAGGTCACGACCGAAGGCAAGAGCGGCTCACTGCGTGTGAACCTTGTGGATGGTGGTGCAAAGCGGAACATTGGTCGTCTTCTCGCGCAAGCCGGATGTACGGTGCGCGAAGTGCCTCTTTCCGCGAAAGCCGCCCAGTGGATGGACGACTGCGATCTTTTGTTCTTCAGCAACGGGCCTGGCGATCCGGCAGCCCTCGGGGATGTGGTTCAAGAGATTCGGAAGGTCGTTGGAAAGCGTCCGATGGCGGGGATCTGCCTGGGACACCAGCTTCTCGCACTTGCGCTGGGTGCAGAGACCTACAAGCTTCCCTACGGACACCGTGGTGCCAACCATCCGGTTCGCGACGAGGTGAGTGGCCGGGTGGAGATCACGAGCCAGAACCATGGGTTCTGTGTGAGCCGCGAAGCGCTCGAAAAGATCGGTGCAACGGTCACGCACACCCATCTCAATGATGGCACTGTGGCCGGCTTTGCCCATGCTGCGCACCGGATCGCCGCGGTGCAGTTTCACCCCGAGGCGTCTCCGGGACCGCGCGACAGTGAGCACCTTGTGCTTGGCCGCTTCCTGGCGCTTGCGCAGGCGTCGGAACCGTCCCCCTGATTGTACGCAGCGGTGGCTCGTCAGCGCTCGAGGATCATGTCGCCCGTCAGGGCACCGGTCCCGAGTGGGACTTTTAGAGAACAATCTCCTTCGATCACCGACTCGTCGATGTCGCCGGTGAGAGAGAGGCTGTACACCCCATCGTCTTGGCGAAAGTCACCGTCCATTTCGATGTAGGTGTCGGAACGCAGGCCGTCGACCTTGCCTTCGAATGATCGACCATCGAACATGTCGAGCTGGACCTTCCCCTCGACTGCGCTGCCGCGGCCGTCTTCGATATCAAGCGTGACGGCGGCGGTGTAGCCGTACCGGGCATCACCGAAATCGCAGGAGCCGAGCCACTTTCCGGACACACTTGAGCAGCCTGGAAACAGCAACAGGGCCAGTGGCCAACCCAATCTACGCATGGGGTCTCCGAGTCGATGAAGTGCGTCACCGTGTCCCAGTACGAATGAACTGTCAAATGATGGGGAATGCACGCAAGCATTGTCGTTGCTTCCGTTGGGCACGGACTGGGACCGGCTGGGTTACGCGCCGCGGCAAACGAACTGCACCATGGAGCACCCATGCCTCGTCGTACCGACATTCAGACGATCCTCGTGTTGGGCTCGGGTCCGATCGTGATCGGACAGGCATGCGAATTTGACTATTCAGGATGCCAAGCCTGCAAAGTCCTTCGCTCGCTCGGCTACAAGGTCGTGCTGCTGAATAGCAATCCGGCCACAATCATGACCGACCCGGACATGGCCGACGTCACATACGTGGAGCCACTCACGCTGCACTTTGCGAGAAAGGTCATCGCCAGGGAACGCCCGGATGCGATCCTCCCCACGGTGGGTGGACAGACTGCGCTCAACCTCGCGATGCAGCTCGACAAAGAAGGTGTCCTGGAAGAATTCGACGTCGAACTGATCGGCGCTCGTCCCGACGCCATCGCTGTGGCAGAAGACCGTCAGCTCTTCAAGGAGCGCATGGTGGAGGTCGGACTCAACGTCGCACCGAGTGGTGTGGCCCATACGCTGCCCGAGGCTCTGGATTTGCTCGACGAGATCGGGCTGCCGGCGATTATCCGTCCTGGCTTCACGCTCGGTGGGGAAGGGGGCGGGGTGGCCTACAACCGGGATGAGTTCCGCGACATTGTGGGGCGTGGGCTCGACCTCTCTCCGATTCGTCAGGTGCTCGTGGAGCGAAGCATCCTGGGTTGGAAGGAATTTGAGATGGAGGTGATGCGCGATGTGAATGACAACGCGATCATTGTCTGCTCGATCGAAAACCTCGACCCGATGGGGGTTCACACGGGAGATTCGGTCACGATCGCTCCGGCCATGACCCTGACCGACCGGGAATATCAAGATCTGCGCGATCAGTCGCTCCTGGTGCTCCGAGCGGTGGGCGTGGAGACTGGAGGCAGCAACGTTCAGTTTGCCGTCAACCCCGACGATGGTGAAGTCATCGTCATCGAGATGAACCCCCGAGTGAGCCGCTCGAGTGCACTGGCCAGCAAGGCGACGGGCTTCCCAATCGCCAAGATTGCTGCGCAGCTTGCTGTGGGGATGACGCTCGACGAGATCGACAACGACATCACCCAGGTCACACCGGCCTGTTTTGAGCCCACGCTGGACTATGTGGTCTGCAAGATCCCGCGCTGGAACTTTGAGAAGTTCCGCGGGGCCGACCGCACACTCGGAACGTCGATGCGGGCCGTCGGCGAGGTGATGGGCCTGGGACGCACCTTTGCGGAGGCCCTACTCAAGGCCATTTCCAGCCTGGAGGGTGGCTATCCGTCGGCCAGTGAATGGGACGACCAGACCCTCCGTGAGCGCCTCGCCATCCCGACACCGGATCGACTGGCGGCATTGTTCGAGTCGTTTCGACGAGGGATGGACACCACCGACATCCACGAGCTCACGCGCATCGACCGCTGGTTTCTCTTCGAGCTTCAAGACATCGTGGCGATGGAACAGAGCCTCGCGGGCCGCTTCCTGGAAGACATTTCCGCGGCCGAGTTCAAGCGTGCAAAGCGCATGGGACTTCCCGATACGCACCTTGCACGTCTGCTTGCAACCACCGAGGCCGCCGTTCGCGAGCGCCGACTGGCGGAAGGCATCACGCCGGTGTTCAAGCGTGTGGACACCTGTGCCGGCGAGTTCGAGAGCCACACGCCCTATCTGTATTCCACCTACGAAGACGAAGATGAAGCTGGAAAGGACCCCCGTGAGCGGGTGGTCATCCTGGGCAACGGTCCGAACCGGATCGGACAGGGGCTCGAGTTTGACTACTGCTGTTGCCATGCGGCGTATGCAGTCCGGGACTCGGACTTGTGCAGCATCATGGTCAACTGCAATCCCGAGACGGTATCCACCGACTACGACACCTCGGACAAGCTGTACTTTGAGCCTGTGTCTCGCGAACACGTGCAGTCTGTGATCGACCGGGAGCAGCCGCGGGGCGTCATCCTGCAGTTTGGTGGGCAGACTCCGCTCAAGCTCTCGCATCACATTGGACCCATCCTCGGCACCACAGCCGACACCATCGACCTGTGCGAGGACCGGCAGCGCTTCAATGCGCTGATGGATGAGCTGGGTGTGCGGCAGCCTGAAGGCGCCATGGTGCACACTCGGGCTGAAGCCGAAGCGGCCGCGGCTGCGATGGGCTTTCCGCTGCTTGTGCGGCCGAGCTACGTGCTCGGTGGCCGGGCGATGGCCATCTGTTTCGATGAGCGCGAGTTTCAGGCCGCGCTGGATGAAGCCTTGCAGGTGAGCGAGGAGCATCCCGTCCTGATGGACCGCTTCCTGTCTGGGGCGGTCGAGTATGACGTCGATGCATTGTGTGATGGCAAAGAGGTCTACATCGCCGGAGTGATGGAGCACATCGAAGAGGCCGGGGTCCACTCGGGAGACTCCTCCTGCGTGTTGCCTCCGGTTGCACTGCGTCCGAACGTGCGTGCACAGATGGAAGACGCCACTCGGCGGATCGCACTCCGGCTGGGTGTGGTGGGCCTCATGAACGTGCAGTGGGCTGTTCAAGACGACGTCTTGTACGTCATCGAGGTCAATCCTCGAGCGTCGCGAACCGTACCGTATGTATCGAAGGCCACCGGCGTTCCGCTGGCGCGGCTCGCGACCCAGCTGTGCCTTGGGAAGACCTTGGTGGAGCTCGGTCCCTTCAAGCCTTGGGGCGAGGGGCTGTTTTTCATCAAGGCTCCGGTCTTTCCGTGGCGTCGATTCACCATCGACGACATCGTGCTGGGGCCAGAAATGCGCTCCACTGGCGAGGTGATGGGTGTGGGGCGGTCCTTCGGCGAGGCCTATGCAAAGGCACTCATTGGCGCTGGAATGTCTCTGCCTTCCGAAGGGTGCGTCTTCCTCTCGTTGCGAGATGTCGACAAGTCCCTGTTGGCAGAGATCGCTGGCCCGCTGCACAGCTTGGGATTCAAGCTGATGGCTACATCGGGTACTGCCCGCGAGATGCGCCGCTTGGGAGTACCGGTCGAGACGGTCTTCAAGGTTCGAGAAGGGCGCCCGGACATTGTTGACCACGTGCGAAATGGTCGCGTACAGCTGATGATCAACACCCCGCTTGGGCGGAAGGGGATCTACGACGAAGCGGCGATGCGCTTGGCCGGGCTGCGGTTCGGTGTGCCGTGCATCACCACGGTCCGTGGGGCACAGGCGGTGGTGGCGGCGATTCGGTCTCTTCGAGCGAACGAGCTGCGTGTGATCAGCCTGCAAGAGGTCGGACGCGCTCAGGAAGAGACATCCGCACCCTGATTGTGGGCGATGTGCACGGATGTGCCGATGAACTGGAACATCTGGTGCATCTGGCGCAGCCGTCTCGCATCGTGTTGGTCGGAGACCTGTTCACCAAGGGACCAAAGCCCTTGGAGACATGGCGGTGTATCGAACGGTTGGAAGCCGAAGCGGTCCTCGGAAACCATGATGCAGCGATGCTCGCGCGACCGACTCGCTATCGGTCCATGGCGCTCCCGCCGGCGGCGTGGGCTTGGCTGGAGCGTCTCCCGTTGACGCGCCAGGTGGGCGAATGGACCGTTGTACATGCCGGCTTGGATCCAACCCGGGGTCGGGCGGGCACGCGGCGCGCTACGGCTCTGGTGGTGCGGCGCTGGCCCAACGACACGAGTGATGCGCATCCGTTTTGGTTTGAGATCTGGCCCGGTCCCGAGCGGGTGGTCTACGGGCATGATGCCATTCGCGGTCTGCAAGACCATCGGCCGCGCACTCTGGGTCTCGACACGGGATGTGTCTATGGCGGCCGGCTGACCGGCTATCTCGTGGAAGCAGACCGAGTCCTTTCTGTGCCTGCCGCGCGGGTTTACTGTGCGGTAGACGGTCCGCGGGTCGAGCGCTGAACCAGCCGGTGCACCACGGTGGCTCGGGCGGCAAGTCCGTGGTCGGGCGCATCGCGCGCCAGCCCGGACAGGAACTGTATCCACTGACTCGCCACGTCGCGGTCACCGGTGAGCAGCGCAAGGCGTGCCGAGAGCTCGCCCACATCGTGGCGAACCTGTGCGTCGGGATGATCGCTGGCCCGGTCCACGAGATGGGACCACAAGTTGTGCTCGGCGGGGTGGGCGAACACAAGCATCAACTGGGCTCGCAGGGTGGCCGATGTGTGGTGGACGGCCTCCGCACGGGTTGCAGCGGCGGTACCGTGCTCGCTCACCTGTTCCAGGTCGCCCGCGTCGAGCGCACTCCAGGCCAGGGCCAGCTGTAGGTCCGGGTATGGCTGAGTGGCCGCAGCCGCGTGTGCTTCTTGTTGTCGTGCGAGGCGCAGCTCAGGCTCGGGCAGGGTGCGTACGACGTCGAGTACGGCGGTCATCCAGGCACACCACAGGTCGGGTCGCCGGCTGGGTGCAGATCGACCGACCCACTCGACCAGCGACGAGTGTTCGCCTCTCGCAGATGCAAGTCGCATCTCAAGGGCAAGCCGCAGGGCGGGAGGGTTGTTCCCCAGGGGTGGCAAAACGCGATGGGCCCGAACGGCGGCACGGGTGTCTCCGCGTCCCAGTGCGAGCCAGCCGTGTAGCACTCGGGCAGGATGGTGGTGGGGAGTATCGTCAAGCACCGAGGCAACAGCGGCGCGGGCTCCCGCATGTTCACCATGCATCGTCATCGCCCAGGCTTGGAGCGTGACCGCCTCCGGATCGGGTCGCGCATCGTGTTGCCGGAGCCACTCCTGCAAGATGTGCGAGGACTGTTCTGGCGCACCGGATGCGAGTGCAGTCCGACTGCGGGCGAGTGCCAACCAGCGCCGAGGGCCTCGCGCCTTCTCGGGCTCGCGGGCGGCTTCGGCCAAGGATTCCAGTGCCTCGCGGGCTTCCGGTACAGCGCCCTGATGCAGCAGGGCACTGTGGAGGGCGGAGGCACACCGTGCGCGGCCGATGGCATGGGCCTGAGAGTCCAGCATTCCGGAGCGCCAAATGCGCAGCGCTTGAGCGCGCGAACCTCCTACGTTCGCGGCGAGCCCCAGTACGTAGGGAAGGGCGGCCTGCTCGTCGGGGCTTCGTGCTCTGCGCCTCGCTTGCTGCAGCAGGTCGGGTCGGGGCGGGGAGCCCTCGTGCATGTAGGCGACCTCCGCTCGGACGCGGGCGAGCTCGGCTCGAAGGGAGCGGTATCCGGGGTCGGTGCGATCACGAGGCAGTCGGTCGGCCACATGGATCCATCGACGGGCATCTTCGGGTCGATCTGCATTCCATGCTGCGATGGCAGCGCGCACCACCGGCGTGCGGGGATTGGCTTCTCCCAGGAGTCGAACGCGAGCCAGCAAGTCGGGAGGGCATGGGCTCGACTCCAGTGCCTCCGCAAGACGGTCTGCTTGGCGTGAGCGGCGTGCCATGCCACGCCGACCGAGGGCTTGGATGCCTTCATGGCGCCGACGCAACCAGCCGGGATGGTCATGCATCCCGAGCTGTTGGTGGATGACAGAAGCCGGATCGATTCCCAGACCCCGAAGTGCGGCGGTGGGCACGCGCTCAACCAGGCCGAAAATCGTTGCGGCCGCCGCAAGTGCAGGGCGTGTCTCTCCCCTCCATTCGGCGAGGCGCTTGTGTCCTTCCTCCGTGGCCCGCGCCGGGGACGCGGGCTCGGTGAACACTTGAACGGTGGGACTATCCACACTTCGGCTGAGCAGCTTCACGACTTTGCGAACTTCATGGGGGGAGAGGTCCGGTAGGGTCAGGTCGAGGACTGTGGGCCGTTCTTGTAGGCGGGTGCGCATCCGCCGAAGCTCGTCTGTTTGCCATCGTTCGTCGCAGATGGCGATAATTCTGAAGTCTGCTTCGGTGTGCAGGAGGCGGTGGAGCCAGCGGAGACTCAGCGGATCGGCATCTTCCAGCCCGTCAAAGATCAACAGGGCTGGTCGGTCGGCCAGGCTGCGCTGGGTGGCGGTGACTCCCGCTTCGATGACGCGCTTGGCATCCAGATTGGGCTCTGGTTCGAGGGGGATTCCAGTTTGGAGGGCAGGCCAGAGGGAAGCGAGAGGGCCTTCCACCCCACGGAGGAGGCGATTGCGCCGGGCCGCATGTTGATCGGGTCCGACGAGCCGGCGTAGGGTGCGAATCAGTAGACTTCCGGTCTCTGCTCGGTCGGCTTCAATCCAGATGGGCGGGCACAGAGCGCGGAGGTGGCTGCGTGCCACTGCATCTGCGAGTCGATGTCGACCACATCCTGCAGGGCCGGAGAGCACGACCAGACGGGGACCGGGCCGTTGAAGGTGATCCAAGGCTGCCTCGAGTGGCGCCGACTGTCCGACGCGGAGTGGGCAGGGCGGCAACGGGGCCGGGCGAGTCCATCGGTCGACCGATGCGAGTGTCCAGGAAAGCTTCGCAGCAGTGGGACGACGGCTCCAGTCGAGCGCACGTGTCTGTTGAAGCAGATGGGACAGCCGTGTCGCCACATCTGGCCGGCAGCTGGCCAGGGCTACGGGAGCCTCGGCCGCTCCGAGCCCCCTTGGCACAGTGCGACCGGTGATGTCACCTGCCGATGGAAAGAGGGCAGCGTGCATCAAGGCCCCGGCGCCATGGACATCGGAGGCCGCGCGGGGACCCCAACCCGCGGCCACCTCGGGTGCCACAGGCGGGAGGCTGCCCAGTGCGTTGGGTAGGGACCCGACGAGGACGGCGGCCGAGGTGCCGATGTCTGTGACCTGGATGTGGCCGGATGTGTCGACCCAGACATTGCCTGGGCTCAAGTGGCCGTGCACCAGTCCTTCCCGGTGGAGGTCTGCGAGGACACGGAAGAGCTTTTCTCCGAGTGCGACTGCCAGTGCCACCTGCTCAGGTCCCTGTTCGGACCGAATCACGTCGAAGAGCGGGGTGCCCTGTACTTGGGCCCGAACAAGTACCATCCCTTCGTCGGTGAGAGTGAGCTGCCTGGGAGGCACGACTCCTGGGACCTTGAGTCCGTGGTGGCGTCGGTAGCTTCGCTGAAGGGAGCGTTGGAGCGCGGCGTCGACGGGGGCGGCGAAGACCTTGATGATCCCGGTCTGTCCTTTGGACTCGCCCAGCCATGTGGACACGCCGCGATA
>CAJWOS010000283.1 GCA_913044235.1 uncultured Pseudomonadota bacterium | reverse complement strand
CTTCGTTCATGAAGCGGGTGCGTGCGCTGTCGGTGTTGGCAATCTGGGGGTGAAGGACCTTGATCGCGCGGTTCACGTTCATGCGGGTGTCGCGCGCAAGCAAGACCGTCGCGGTTCCGCCAGTGCCGAGAACCTTCTCCACGGTGTAGCGCCCACGGTCGAGCGAAGACGGGGGGCGATAGGACGGTTCGGTCAGGTCGGACACTGTGGGCTCAGGACGGCGAAGGAAGGCAGGAGAGACGGCGTATCCTGCCAGAGCGTCGGTGGTCAGCCCAGACCACCACTCCAGCGTCTCTCGGCATCCACCCGGTCGGACGCTTCTCGAAAACCGTTGGGTGATGCCACTTCGAGGCTGCGTTGTCCGCCACGACCATCGGTCGCCGAGAGCCTCGGACCATGGACGGCGTGCACAATCGTTCCTCAGGGTTCACCGAAGCGGGCGCCGTGCCGGCACCGGAGGTGGGGGATTGACGGTACGTTCGCCCCCCCCAAACCGTTCGGGAGTCTCCATGAGCAACGATTCCTCTTCCTTCGTGGATGCGGCCCGCGCCTGGCTCGCCATCGATCCAGATCCGCAGACCCGGACTGAGCTTGAAGCGATCATCGAGACCGACCCGGACGCATTGCGTGAGCTCTTCGGTGCGAGACTGCAGTTCGGAACCGCAGGAATCCGGGGTCGGATGGGCCCTGGGCCTGGGCAGCTGAACCGTTTGCTGGTGCGCCAGGTCACGGCTGGTCTCGGGGCGTATCTCTTGCAGACCCTTCCCGATGCCGCAAAGCGGGGAGTGGTGGTGGGGGGGGATGCCCGTCGAAACTCGGATGTGTTTGCGGCGGATGTGGCTGGGATTCTGGGAGCAATGGGCATCGTAGTGCACTGGTTCGACGCGCCGGTGGCCACCCCGAACCTCTCTCACGCGGTCACACATCTGGGCGCTGCGGGCGGTGTGATGGTGACCGCCAGCCACAACCCGCCAGCCGACAATGGCTACAAGGTGTATTGGAGCAACGGTGCGCAGATTGTTCCCCCACATGATGCCGGTATCAGTGCGGCCATCGACCGTGTGACTCCGGGCACCGAGGTGGTGGCACCACTGGCTGCGCTGCAGAGCGAGGGATTGCTTCGCCCGGTCTCTCCCAAGGTCTTCACCCGATACATTGGTGAGGTGCTCGCACAGCGGGTACATCCGGGCCACACCGTGCGGGCGGTCTACACGGCGATGCACGGCGTGGGCTACGCGCCCCTTCGGGCGCTCCTCGAGGCCGCCGGTCATGATGCGGTCATTCCAGTGACCGAGCAGGTGGAACCGGATGGGGCATTCCCGACGGTGTCCTTCCCAAACCCCGAGGAAAAAGGGGCACTCGACCTTGCCAAAGCGACCGCCACGGCCGCAGATGCAGATGTCATTATCGCGCATGACCCCGATGCGGACCGCTTGGCAGTCGCCGTCCCAGACGCTTCGGCACAAGGAGGCTGGCGACAGCTGACCGGCAACGAGGTCGGTCTCCTGCTCGCCCACGATCTGCTGCGTCACGGCGACCAGTCGGCGCCACGTCTTGTGGCCAACACCATTGTGAGCTCACCGCTGCTCGGTGACATCGCTCGGGCCGCCAATGCCCAGCATGTCGAAACCCTCACAGGATTCAAGTGGATCGCCAACGCCGCAATCGACCATCTTGCTGCCACTGGCGGGGGCTTCGTGCTTGGCTTCGAGGAGGCGCTCGGCTACTCGGTGGGCCCGGTGGTTCGAGACAAGGACGGCGTGGGCGCAGGTCTGATGCTGCTCGACCTGGCGGGTTGGTGCAAGAGTCGAGGCACAACACTGGCAGCCCATCTCGAAGCTCTGTTCCTCGAGTTTGGACTCGCTGTGAGCGGCCAGCGCTCGGTGAAGCTGCCTGGTGCAGCGGGCCGTGCACGCATCGAAGCCGTCCTCGCCGAGCTGCGCGCATCGCCCCCCGAGCACATCGGTGGACTGCCGGTCTGGCGGGTGCGCGATGTGCTTACCGGTCGGCAGGAAGACCGCCGTACGGGGCAGGTCACATCCTTCGACCTTCCCGTGAGCAACGTGCTGACTTACGACCTGCAAGGGGGCAGTCGCGTCATCGCGCGGCCCAGCGGAACCGAGCCGAAGATCAAGATCTACGTCGATGTGCTCGAGCCTGTTGCGGCCGACGGCGTGCCGGCAGCCCGAGCGCGCGCGATGGCCCGCCTCGAGGTGCTGGCGGATGACATCTTGAACCGAACCGGACTGGCCTGAACGCATCCGCGACGCGTTCAGGGGCTCGAGTCTTCCAGGTCGGCAGCGAGGTGATCCCACGACTCGACCGGAGGGGCCTCGCCGTCGACCGATTCGATGTGCTCAAGCAGGGCCCGTGCCATTCCCATGGACGGCTCGCGATCCAGCAGTGCGCGGAGGATGGGCATCGCTTCGGCGGTTCGCCCCAGCTGATACAGGCAGAGCGCCTGATTGTACCGCGCTTGATCAGCGAAGCCCCACCGCGAAGCGCTGGCCAGAAGGGGCGCCCGCCATCGGTCGAGCAAGCGCCGGCGCGCCCAGTCGGCTTCGCTCTTTTGAAAGGCTTCGAGAGCCGCCGCGGGCTTCTTCGCTCTCGACAGGTCCACGCCCCGAGTGTGGTGGGCCAGAAGCCAGATGCGCACCACAAGCTGGCGATGTACCGCAAAGGCCACGCCTCCGGCCATCAGCCCCGTGAAGACCTCGCCGAACGCCAGGACGCCCACGGCGATGAACACCGCGAAGGTTCCGAAGGCCATGAAGACCCCGCCGCGCTTGCGGTTTTGGCTATTCGTCCGGGAGGGCGCCATCGCTCAACCACGCCACCATCGCCTCGGCAAGGACCGGGTCGGAGTTGGTGAAGACGTGTCCTGAACCCTGGTTTTCCACCACGATATGCGGCTCGCCCGCGGCTGCCATTGCCGCCGCGAGGGGGGCGGTGGCAGCTGGTGGAATGGTGTGGTCGAGGGGGGTCCAGACCAGACCGACGGGGAAGGTGACTGTGCCCGCCTCGATCAGGGACAGCACGCTGACCGCATCGGGGTCTTCGCGGAAGCCTTCTCCATAGATGGTTTCCATGCCTACGATCTCGTCGAACCAGGCCGACGGGTCATCGACGTAAGCGCTGGCGAGGTCGGGCGTGCTGTCGAGGAGCACGGCTGTGACCATGGAAGGGTCCATTTCGGGGTGCGACAGGACTTCGGTGACCCCACGCCCACCGTCTCCGAGCCCAACCAGAAACATGCGGGAGACGTCGATCGAAACCGGGATCTCCAGTCCGATCTCTCCGCCGTAGCCCGGCGTGGTGATGGTACGCACCGCGGCCATCGCGAGGCCGAGACCGTCGCGCTCAAATCCTTCGGTCGCCGAGTCGTTCGGATTGGACTCAGCGTCGAAGTGCCAGAGGTCGCCCCAGCAGTTTGCCGGGTACAGCTGTACCCAGCCCGCGTTCAGCATGGCCACAGGCAAGGTGCCTGCATTTTCTTCGCCGGGGTCGATGGGGGTGGGGAGCATGCCGAAGGTCTCCCAGACCTTGGCGAGCGCCCATGGCCGCTCAAGGCGCGACTCGGTGCGGTAATTGCGGCCGTCGAGCGGCTCCTCGCCGTCTTCGTACGACACAATGTAGTCGAAGGCACCGGAGTGCAGCACCACAGCAACGGGCGCATTCTCGGCAGCGCCTTCCGCATAGACTGCGTAGATTCTTGCCGGCTCGCCATCGGGGCATGTGTGCGTGTCGAGGTCAAACGCGCGAACGACAGCCGAGCTGGTGTTGAGTCCCGGCCGGTCGAACGACATCTCCGAGAAGTCGAGCTTGGGCAGATCCTGGTACGGCTGAAAGCAGCCGGGCAGGACAAGGAGAAGAAGTCGCCGGTCCATGGCACCCTCGAGGTCAGTACAGGGGGTGGAGTATATCGGCAGCGTGGCAATTGTGCTTCTTTCGCGCGAAGGGGCACGCAGTGCGTACCGGCCGAAGTGAGGCTGGATGCTGGACTGGGTCGGCTTCTACGACGTCTCCGCGCGGGGCGTCTCCGAAGCGCTGGTCGTCGTCGGTCCACGACCAGATCCAGGAGCCAAGGTCTTCGATGGCGCCATCGGTCGAAGGGTGCAGCCCGACTTCGGCCCGCCGCGCCCCGGTGGGTGCCAAGGGGAGAACCGTCGGAGTCGGCAAGGCGGGCGCACCAAGCAAATCGGCCCTCCGCAGCGCACGACGATTCCCGAGGCGTGTGTGGTAAAACGAGGCCGTCTGGGAGCGCTCGGACGGCGGAGAATCACAGGGAGGCTCGAATGCGGACAGTGTTTTGGAGCGTGGGAGTGTGGATTGCGGTCTTTGGATGCGGGGACCAGGACACCGAGGAGCCTGCGGCTGCAGCGGCCGAGGCCACTGGCGGGTTTGCGCTCGAAAAGCTCGATGGACAGTGGATTCGTATCGACGGGAACCGGGGGGACCACACGCATCGCTTCGCGTTCCATCGCGCTGGGGATGCCACCGAGCTCTGGTACACCAATGGCGGCTTCACCAAGCGTCGTATGGAAGGCGAGCTTCGCAAGTCAGACTGGCGGTTCACCGAAATCCTCGACGCCGACGAAGCCGCACGCTGGAAGAGCGGAACCCGCGACAAGGCTCGGCTGTATGTGAAGTCGAAGCCCGCCTCGGGGGGACTGCAAGTCACCGAAGTCACCGTGCAGTCGAAAGATGGCGGCGAGTCGGAGAAGCCCAAGGGGGGCTTCCAGGAATACGTACCGTTTCCGGAGTCGACTCCATTCACCTTTCGGCCCTGCGACGGCCCCTTGTTTTTGGGTCCGGCGGCATCCGACTCGGCCGAAGCGGCCAAGCAGCTGAAGGAAGAGGGCGGACCGTTCCCAGGGCATGCGCTCGGCAAAGCGATTCCGGTCGGGGTCTTTACCGAAGCGGCCGCGGATGGAGATGCCTCCTGTACCTACGACATGGATCTGTTTTTCGACGATCGACCGGCCACCGATGAAGGCGGCGCGGCGCAGAGCGCTCTGGCAGCAGGCGACGTCGTTGACGGGCAACGCGCCTGGTTGGTGAGTGGCTGGTATGCGCCCTATTCGGGGAACCACCACTTCCAGATGTACCGGTACCGCACCTGCGAAGGAGCAGAGCGCACGCTCCTGGGTGTGCAGTGTCTCGAGGCCGTTTTAGAGTAGCAATTGGCCCGATATGCAGGCGACTTGGCACGAAGTGTCGGAAGCATGTGGGAAGCGTCCCGAAACGCTTGGAACAGTTGTTCGAATCGGCTACGTACGGCCGGCGCGGGCCGTAGGTGGATGGTCCAAAAAGTCGGGCTCGCGCAGGAGTCAGCCGTGCGCTGGGGTCTTGTCGACCAGATTGAAGTGCTCGAAGAGGGCGAGCGAGCAGTCGCTGTTCGCAACTGGGATTCGTCGCTGCCGCTTTTTCAGGATCACTTTCCAGGTTTTCCGGTGGTGCCCGGCGTGCTTACGCTCGAGTCGCTCGCGCAAGTGGCGGGAAAGCTGATTGGCTACACCGTGCGGAAACAGCGTGGCGACTGGCCGTTTCCGATTTTGAGCATGATGGACCGGGTGAAGTTTCGGCGGTTCATCCCGCCCGATACTCCCGTGAGGCTGGAGGTCCAGCTCGACTCCCTGCGCGACGAAAGTGCCCGCGTGAAAGTTCGGGCCCTGGTCGATGGCAAGTGGCGTGCTCGTACAGAGCAGGTCTTCGTCTTCAATGCGGTCGCGTTTGATGATCCAGCCGAGACCGCTCGCGTCGAGGCGGTGGAGCGGGCGGAGCTTGCGCGCCTCTGGGCGGACTATCCGGGCGATTTTTGAGCGACTGGACGTTTCGTCCGCTGCGCTTTCCTTCGGTGAGAAGAGGCATTTGTGAACCTTTCTGACGTACATGGCCGACCCCGCGTGGTCGTGACCGGGATTGGGCTCGTGACTCCCCACGGCGTCGGGGTGGAGCGGGCCTGGACGGAGATCGTGCGTGGAACCTCCGCCATCCGTGGCATCACACGCTTCGACCCGACGGGGTTTCCGGTTCGCTTCGGCGCACAGGTGCCCGACCTTCCCGCAATCGCCGACATCCCGTCCGAGGTGGCTCCGTTGGCCACCGACCTCAAAGGCCGGCTCTCGGTGCTGGCGCTCCGCGAGGCACTCGCGATGTCGGCGCTTCCGGTGCTCGGCCCTCGCGCCGGTGTGTGCATTGGCTCGGAAGCGGCGCGCCCTTCATTGGCAGATGTGGCGCACCGGCTCGCCACCAACCTTCCGCCCTCGGCCGATGAGCTCGCCCGGATGCGCCCGGATGCCCCGACCCGCCTCATGGCCGCTCTGGCCGGGGCCACGGGGCCTCGCAGCACGGTCTCCACGGCCTGCACGAGCAGCTCCCAGGCCGTGGGGGAGGGGGTGTTGCGTCTGCGTCGGGGCGAGGTCGATGCGATGATCGTCGGTGGTGTGGATGTGCTGGTCGACCCAATCATGGTGACGGGCTTTTCTCTACTGGGGGCTCTGTCGACCCGAAATGACGATCCTGCAGGCGCCAGCCGCCCATTCGATGCGGACCGCGATGGGTTCGTGCTGGGCGAAGGGGCTGGCGTCCTGGTGCTCGAGACACTCGCGTCTGCGCGGGCTCGGGGTGCGTCGATTGTGGGGGAGATCCTTGGGTATGGCTGCTCATGCAACGCCTACCGAATCACGGACTCGCCGCCAGATGGCCGCGGAGCGGCGCAGAGCATGGCCGCCGCACTCGCGGATGCCGGCATCGCCGCAGAAGAGGTCGACTACATCAACGCACACGGCACGAGCACGATGATGAACGACGCCAGCGAGACCCGCGGTATCCATCGGGCACTGGGCAGCCGCGGTGCTTCGGTCCGGGTCTCGAGCACCAAGAGCATGACTGGTCACCTCGTTGCGGCTTGTGGTGCCGTCGAGGCCATCTACTCCGTGCTTGCCTGTCGGGATGGTGTGGTTCCGCCCACGGCCAACCTTCACCGCCCTGACCCCGAATGCGACTTGCACCATGTGCCGTTTGACGCCGTGCAGGCCCCGGTCCGGCATGCCATGACCAATGCCTTCGGCTTTGGGGGCTCCAATGGCACGCTCGTTGTGGCCGGTCGCCCGTGAGAGCCGTTGCGGTCACCGGGCTCGGCGTGGTCTGTCCCATCGGACTCACGCCGGAAGACGTGGCTGCAGCCGCTTTGTCCCGGCGATCTGGACTCACCCTGTCGGCTGACCTGCAGCACCTTCCTGATGCCCGCGCCGGCTGCGTGGAGCGCATTCCGATTCGGGCGTGGCTGAAGCGACGCAAAGACCGGAAGCTGATGGCGCGGGCTTCGGAGCTGGCTCTGGCTGCTGCAGGACCTGCACTGCATTCGTTTGTGGGGGAACGGGTAGACCTCGGACTCTTTCTGGGTGTGGGACGGGAGCCGCCCGACGATGGGGAGAGTGAAGCGGCGCTGGCGGCAGCGGCACGAAATGGACGCCTGGACACCACCCAGCTGGCCGGACGAGGTCGGGATCTGTATCCACCACTGCTGCCGCTGAAGACGCTGCCGAACATGGCGCTTGCGCACATCTCCATCAACTTGGGGCTCATGGGCGAAAATGGAGCCTGGGCCGGGGAAGCGGGCGCTGGGCAGCGCGCGGTGGTCTCAGGGATCCGTGCCATTGAAGAGGCTCGGCTGGACGCGGCCCTGGTGGGAGGAAGCGACAGCCTGGTCGGCCTCGGCAGCGCCCGTGATCGGCTCCGGATGGCCCGAACGGGGCCGCCAGGGGAGGCCGGTGCGATGCTTTGCCTGGAAGCCCTTTCTGTGGCGCAGTCGCGTGGAGCCCCGGTGTTGGCCATCGTGTCTGTCGGGGAGTCCGGGCGCCCGGTGCCGTCGCTTCGGCCCCTGGTCGGCGATGTCGGTGCGGCTGCTGTGCCCTTGGAGCTGGTGGCTGCGATTGCAGGCGGACTGGTCCATTCGATGCACATCCAGCAAGCAGTCGCAGGGGATGTGAGCGGGGCGATATCGGTCGCACCCCCTCCACCGTGCTAACGTCCGCCGAACATCGACCCCGTGCGAGCTTGGTACGTCCAGTCCATCGCGCGGCGTCTTGTCTCCGACGCGCTCGTCGAGGATGCTCCGCCCGTGTCTAGCCGCGAACATCTCCGCCAGTTTCAGTTCATCCGAGAGATCGCCTCAGGCGGCTTCGGCAGTGTGTACCTCACGAAGGTGATGCACTCCGATGGCTTTTCCCGACTTGTGGCGGTGAAGGTGCTGAAGGCCCAGTGGTCTGACAGTGACGAAGTGGCGTGTCGAATGCGCGACGAGGCTCGACTGCTTGGACTCCTCCGGCACCGCAACATCGTGGATGTGATCGACCTCACGGCGATCGATGGCCGTGCGGCCGTCATCATGGAGTACCTTGAAGCGGTTGACTTGCGCACTGTGGTGCAGGAAGTCGAGGCCAAGCGCACCCGTGTGCCGCTGCGGGCGGCGTTGGAGGTAGCGTCGGCGGTCGCGAGTGCGCTCGATGCTGCCTACAACCGGCCACCCATTCCCGGCGACAAGCCACTGCGGGTGATTCACCGAGACATCAAGCCGTCGAACATCATGGTCGACGAGACCGGCATGGTGAAGGTGCTCGACTTTGGCGTGGCCCGAAGCGAGATCGACAACCGGGAGAGCCATACCCAGGAGCTCCAGTTCGGGTCGGTCGACTACATGGCCCCTGAGCGGCTGTTCTTCGAGCCTGAGACCCCAGCGAGCGACGTCTACTCACTGGCAGCGACCCTGTTTGAGATTCTCGCGCTCGAAAAGTTTGGGAAGTCTCGCGGGCGACCGGCTCGGCACTCCGCATTTGTGGTGGACCGCCTCAGCTTTCTTCGCGCCCAGCTGGGGATCGGAGGAGCTCCGGCCCGTGAGCTGGAACAGCTGATCGGCGGTGGACTTTCCTTCAACCACGAAGACCGCCCCACGGCCTCGGAGTTTCATCAGCGTGCGCGAGCGCTCTCGCGCGTGGTCGGCTCTGAAGACCTGTCCTCGTGGGCGGAACATTCGATCGCAACGATGGTCCATGCGTCCACCGCGGCCCAGCCCACCGGCGGGCCTCTGACGGGTCAAACGCTGCACGAAGACCCCCGGGCCTTCGATGAGTCGCCGCCAGCCACAGACTCGCAGTCGGCCGGACCGGCCAATGTCCTGCGACAAGGCGCGCTCGCGGAGATGGAAGACACGGGCGCATTTGTGCCGAGTCCCCAGACTGGAGCACCGGCACAGCTGCATGGTCGAAAGATCGCGGAGGCCGACGTCGAGGCGGAGTGGGATG
>CAJWOS010000282.1 GCA_913044235.1 uncultured Pseudomonadota bacterium | reverse complement strand
CGATCTACATCGGCCGCGTGAATCACGTACGCGTCGACGACCGCCCAAGGGAAGCGCTCGAGCCACTGCTTTATTTTGCCGGTCAGTACCGGGCGCTGAAGCCCAACACCTGAACCGACGCCACAAACACAAACCCCTGATTTTCCCTTTGTGCCCTCTGGGGCACCTGGGACCTTGAAGAACACGAGTACCAACGAGCGCGCCTGCGGTCGCAGACTGCGAAAAGCCCGCTCCTGGAGGAAGAAAATGCCGAAGGCCAAACACGTAGTTGTGACCGGTGGAGGACGCGGGATTGGCGCTGCGACCGCACGTCGGTTCAAGAGCCTCGGGTATCGGGTCACCGTGATGGCGCGGAACCGGACCGAAATTGAGACCCTTGCCGACGAGATTGAGGCGTATGCGGTTCGGGTGGACGTGGGCGATCCGGCCAGTGTCGAGGCTGCGTTCATGGCGGCTGGGCCGGTCGATGTTCTCGTCAACAACGCTGGGATGGTTCGCCCGTCTCTGGTCACAAAGACGGACGTCCGTGTGTGGGAGGAGCACCTCAAGGTGAACCTCACCGGTGCATTCCTCTGCTCGCTCAAGGTGCTTCCGGGAATGACCTCCCGCGGTCGTGGTCGCATCATCAATGTGGCAGGCACCTACGGACTTCGGGGCGAGGCCTACATGGCCGCCTACTGCGCGTCGAAGGCGGGCTTGCTCGGCTTCACCAAGGCGTTGTCTGCAGAGGTGGGTGCAAATGGCGTGACGGTCAATGCTGTCTGCCCTGGCTTCGTGGACAGCCCTCTCATGGAGGTGGCCATCCAGAACCTCGAGGAGCGCAGCGAGGCGTCGCGTGACGACATCGTTGCTCGCTTGCGCGGTCGCAGCCCGCAGAATCGGATGTTCGGCGTGGACGAGGTGGCGGATGCGATCGCCTACCTTGCAAGTCCCGGGGCCAGTGGCATCAATGGGCAGACGCTTGTGCTCGATGGTGGAGAGCTCGCGTCCTGAGGCACAAAACGCCCTCCGCAGTGCGGAGGTTGCGTGGATGTGCGGCCGGTGCTCCGACAGGGGGGGCCGGCCGTTCCTGCTTCAGGGCTCGAACCGATAGCCGACGCCGTGGATTGTGAGGATGTGTCGGGGATCGGCGGGGACTGCCTCGATCTTCTTCCGCAGCTTCAGGATTTGGTTGTCCACGGTACGGGTCTGCATCGACGGGCTGTATCCCCACACGTGCTTGAGCAGCTCCTCACGCGTGACGTCTTGCCCTCGACGCTCGATCAAGTAGGCGAGCACGCCTGCTTCATGGGTAGTCAGCCGGATTTCTTGCTCACCCTTTCGGATCACCCTGCGGCGAAGGTCTGCCACGTTGTCGCCGAACTGGAAGTTGTCTTCCTCGGGTGCAAGGGTGGCGGTGCGCATTCTCGCGCGCACGCGTGCCAGCAGCTCACGAGCACTGAATGGCTTCGTCACGTAGTCGTCGGCGCCACTGTCCAGTCCGTCGACGCGGTCGTTCACACCCGTTTTGGCGGTGAGCATGATGACCGGAAGGTTCTGGTCCTTTGCGCGAAGGTACTTGAGTACCGTCAGACCATCGATGCCCGGTAGCATCACATCCAAGATGACGAGGTTGGGCTTCCACTCGGAAATCCCATCCAGCGCGGTCTCGCCCCGATCGAAGTGCCGGACTTCGTATCCGGCAAAGCGTAGCGCCTGGACGAGCCCGAGGGCGATCGTATCGTCGTCCTCCACGACCACGATTCGGGCATTGTTTTCCATTGGATTACCTCCGTGGGAGCTTGATTCGGAAGCGGGCGCCACCGTCAATCCCGTCGAGGCACTCTATCAAGCCGCGGTGCGCTTCGGTCGTATCCGCCACGAAGGCGAGACCCAGTCCATGCCCGCCGGCCTTGCCTCGCCGGGGTCCTTCGACACGCGTGAAGCGTTCGAAAATCACCTTGCGTCTGTCGGTAGGAACGCCGATTCCGTTGTCTGTGACCTCAATGACCACCCATCGCCCGCTGACGCCGGTGCGGACGGAACACTGGCCGGGGATGCCTGGGCGACGATACTTCAGGGCGTTGTCGAGGAGGTTCCCGATCGCGTCGTGCATCAGATCAATATCGACAGAAACTGGCGGCGTGGGGTCGAGGCGCGCGTCGAGCGTGGCGTCGTGTTGGGCGAATCGTTCTTGCCAACGTTCCAGCACCGAACGCACAAGCTCGTCGGCGGAAATTGAGACCATGTTTCGGATCTCCGGCTTCCGAGCCGCAGAAAGCACTTCGTCGACCCGAGCACTAAGATTGTTGCACTCGTTCAGGATGCGGTCGAGGAATTGGTCTCGAGTCTGTGGATCCTGTGCCGCACCCAGTTGCAGCGTCTCGGCCATCACGCGGATGCCTGCCAGTGGCGTCTTCAGTTCATGGGTGACCCGCGTGATGAATTCCTGTTGACGGGAATTGAGCTCCCGCTCTCGACCAGCGGCGGTCAGCTGTGCCACCACCGCGAGGACGCCCAGAATGATCGAGATGCCCAGCGGTGCGAGCGGGAGGAGCATTTGGTCGGAAATGCGGCTTTCGTCGGTCGGCGGCTTTGAAGCCGCGATGTGAAGGTGGGGAAAGATGCGTCCAAGTCCGACACTGACGAACACGGGCATTGCGGCGGCGTCAGCCTCCACCTGTCCTTCGGGGCCGAGTCGCCGCCCCTGGCTGTCGGCGATGTAGACACCGTTGGTGAGGGGAAGGGTCTCACTGAACACCCGCAGCAGGTTGCTTGCATCGATCTGGACCGCTGCGCGTTGTCGTTCGTCGATGGCGGTCCACATCACCACGAAGCCCGGTTGGCTGTAGACGTCTTGGACGATGTGGAGCTCTCCGGGAACCGCATCGCGCGACTCGGAAACCAGGCGCTCTTTGAGCTCGCGAAACGCGACCACCCTCCGCTGGGCGCGCTTGAGTTCGTTGGAGAGCGCTTCAAATTGGGCATCATTGGTTGGGATTTGTGCGAGGAGGTCCTTACCCAAGTCGAGTTGGGGCTCGAGATCGGTGGCTGTGAGAGACGCGAGTGCGCGAATCGTGTTGGCGGTGAGTGCTCGCGCTTCATCCGCACGTCCGAGCTCTCCGAGGGCTTGGATCCCCTGTGTACGACGCTCCAGGAGCAGGCGCGGATCCAGGCCGAGCTGCCGACCGGCAAAAAAGTCGATGTGCAAGGCTGGCGTTGCAGCTTCCAGGCCGGCCCATGCCAGGTCGGGTTGTCCCTCCGAGAGCCTGATGCGAGCGGCCAGAATCGAGGCGGCGAGCTCGTGGGATGCATTGTCCGAAGAGCAGGCGTCCAAGGCGGTGGCAGACTCCAGCTCCCGCCCCATCACACGAAGACGGTTGGCGGCCTCGAAGCAGGGGTGGTCGAAGAGTCCAGCGATGGCCGTGGGGGCGGTGAGGACGGGCCACTCCATTTCGCCGGTCACATTCCACAGGTAATAGGCATCAAACCAGGCGACGGTCTCGCGCAGACGGTGCTCGCGCGCGGCGGTATCGGGCTCCGAGAGATCTTGCGCCCAGCTCTCGATCCGGTCGGTGATCAATCCTTCCCAGAGGGCGACCAAGTTGGACAGCTCCTGGATGGAGCGTGCGCGGTCGCGACGCAGGTTTTCCTCTTCGATCGAAGATGCCTGCTCAACTGTGACGACCCCAACCAATGCGACCACGCCCAGAAGCAGCCAGGTGGAGATCTGGCGCATTCGCCCGCGCCGCCGCCATCCACTCACGGGCGAACACACGGCAGACAAGCGTCGTCAATGGTCGAGTTGGCCATGCTTGTCTGTTCCTGCTGTGGGGGATTCCCAGGCCGGGAGGGACCGGGTGCGCACAGTGTACTCGGAGCGGTGGGGCGATGCGTGGGCTCCCGCCGACCCGCCTGGATCAAGGCACGAATGAAAGAGCGCTCTCCGCGGTTCGCCGTACGCTGGGCCGTCCATCTGCGACCGCCCGGTTCAAGGTCGTCTGTGCTTGCTTCCGCATGCACTCGTTGAGTTGTCCACTGCGCAGCAACACGCCGAGGTTTTCAATTGCGGCCAGCCGCGGAAGCGCTGTTCCATCCGCTGCGCGAGAAAGAAGCACGGTCACAGCTTCCGCATCGGTAGTCTCGACCACCGGAAGCTGATGGAGCCTGGGGATGCCTCGCGACCCGGCGTACGGGCTCGAGAGGCCCAGTGCGAGTCGGTTGGTATCCACGCCTCGGTCCTGCAAAGCGGCTGTGGCGAGCGCATCTCCAGACATGAATGCATCGATGAGCAACGGCAAAGCTTCCTGGAAGTGGCCGTCGAGCTCGAACGCTTCGGCCTGACGCACCATCGCCGCGGAGGCTTCGGGTGTGAGGCCACCGAGCGACTCTGAGTGCCACGCTGAGCCTTCCGTGAGCATGACCACATACGCAACCACGCGCAGCTCACTGGCGGGCGCGGCATCGTGCGCCCGACGTGCAGTCGCGACCCATCTGGAGACCTCTCGCTCCCCGGGCATGGGCTGAAGATGGGTCTCCCGCAAGGCATGAAGAAGGCTCTGAGCAACTCGGGTCTCTGCCTCCAGCGCGTGTGCTTGGACGGAGCCATGTTCGTGCCGTCGAATGCTCTGCAGCAACACCAATGAGTCGTTGTCGTTTGCCTGTGAGAGGGCATCCAAGGCGTGATGGATAGCGGATGTGTCGGGCATGCGACCGGCCGCAAACCGAGAGAGCAACCGTGCGGCGTCGGTGCCCGGTCCTGCGATGACGGGGTCGGCGGGCGCTGCATGCGCGAGCGAGAAGTACAGCGCGGCCAGTACGGTCGAGATGCCCATCCTTACCTCCCGAGCGTTCGGGAAAGAGTGCCTGACCTCACCAACGGCCGGAACAGCCAGGGCTGAAGCCACACTCTTGAAGGGCGTCACTTGTTTGTTTCATTCCCTACAAATGCAAGGGAAGGGAAGAAACCGAAGGTCAGGGAGTGCCGGCCGAGGGCAGGAGCGGAAGGACAACCGCTTGCTCCACACGGTTTCGGCCCGATGCGGCCGCTTTACGGGCAGCGTGAAGGGCGCGTCCGATCCAGGCATCGATGGCTTCTGCTGGGCTTCGAGTGGCGACACCGATGCTCGTTGTGATCAACAGCCGAGTCGCATCGCGTGCCCAGTCGTGGCCTGCGATGATCCGACGAATCCGCTCGGCGACCTCGAGCGCGCTTTGCGCAGTGCTGCCGGGGAGAAAGACCAGGATGTGATCGTCCCCACCTTTTACGCAAGGATCGTCGTCGCGCACTGCCAGGGCGGTCAGTCTGGCGACGCCCTTCAAGACCGAGCTGCCCACGTGTGACCCGTAGATGTCGCCCACATCTGCAAAGCGGTCAATCGACACTGCGAGAATGGACAGCGGAATGGTGGTTCGCTCGCAGCGGGACACGATTCGAAGCAGGTCTTGGGTAAGGTATGTGCTGGGGTACAGCCCGGTCTGCGGGTCGTTGCCGGGTTCTTCGAGTCGGTCGCAGACCCGCTGGAGATGGTTCAGCTCATCTTGGGACAAGAGATCGAGCCGCAGCGGTACATCTCCCACCTCGAGGTGGTCTCCGGCACGCAACGGCGCGCGCCGCACACGTCGGCCATTGACGGCGGTGCCATTTGTGGACTTGAGGTCGAAGACCGTGACTTGGCCGGTTGAGTCCACGGCGATGCGGGCATGGACCTTGCTCACGGTGGGGTGGGAAAGCGGCAACTCAGTGGCGTTGTCGCGTCCAACACGGAGCTGCCGATTCGGGGTGAGTGTCACGAACCGAAGCAAGTCCGGGCCCGCGACAACGCGCAGCGTAGGGATCGTGCGGCGGCGTACTGGACTGCGGCCACTGCCGTCAGGCGGCCTGGATGCAGGGAATGGGGCGGCAGAAGCAGGCACGCGACACGGGGGGGATGGTTGTAGGGGAGCGTATCACTCAGGTGGGGTGGACACGCGCTCAGCAAAAAACTCCACCCGTCGGTTGGTCTCGTGAGCAGCATCCGTTCCGGGTAGGTCAAGCGGCTTGGACTCTCCGAAGCCAAGTGGGTCGAGGCGCCCGGCTTCGACCATTTCAATCTCGGGATGCGCTGCGAACACGCGAGCCACGTCGTCGAGTACACCCTTGCTCCGGGCGTCGATGATGTCGGAGTCGCTCTCAAACCGGATGTGTTCATCGATGGCAATCCGGGTACCGTCCAACCTCGCTCGGGGTGGGCGGAGGATGACGGACCGAGAGGCATGGACAACCTCGCCCGTCGGACCCTCCCGGCAGGCCACCGCAAGGTGGTCGGGGCTGAACCCTGCGGCAGTCACCAACACTTCATAGGCCTCTCCAGAGGGCAGAGACATGCTCGCGGAGCCGGTCTGCGGGTCGGTCTGGACCGTGTGCCGACTTGCGGGCACGGTATGGACTGTGGCCGGTACCGCTCGACCATCGCTGTCGTGCACCACGAAGGTGACGGTGCACTTTGGGGCCACAGGTGTGAGGTGGAGCCGGGTAAACCACTCGGCGTCGGCATTGGCGGGCACCTCGATGGGAGCATCGAGGGCGTGGTCGCCCGGAGCCCGTACGGTGACGGAGTACGACGCCGACCGACGGAGGTTGATCTGCACGCCGGTGTTGGGCGGCACGGCGACGCGACCGGCACCATCCGGTCCATCCTTGAGCTCGATCGTCGCCCCGCCTACGCTGGCGCCCGTCTTTGCCGAAACGACCGCCACTTGCGTGGCGACGAAGGTGCCACCCGACGCGGTGTCGACTCCACCGTAAGGCACAGCGCCTCGCTTGAATGCCGCATGGGCGCCCACCATGGCCCGGAAATCGGGGGTGCCGAGCCCGGACGTGAAGCCTTTTGCAGCACCGCCGGTGAAGCTCCAGCGCTCCGACACATGCAACTGAACCGACGCCAGGCCTTCCAGTGCTACGCCAACACCGGGCGCCTGGGTTCCGGTAAAGGCTTCTCCGAACAGCTCGGCGGACAGCGAAAGCAGCTCGGTGGCGTCCACCGTGCTCGCCAGACCGTACGGCACGCGCGCCCCCCACACAGTGTCGTCCGGAAGAGTGACTGGTGCTCGAGCTTCGTAGCCGAGGTTCGCCGACCACATCATGGGGCCGAGCGGCCGGGTGAGGGCGGCCGCTACGTACGCACCCGTGCTTGGGTCCCCGACCCATGCACTCCCGTCGCCGGTGGGTGCAATCACGCCACCGTACAGGGCCAGGCCCACCGGGGATCGATCCACCTGCAGGGCTTCGTAGTGGAGGTCTGCTGAAAGATCTCCCAAGCGTGGGGGGGAATTGTCATCGAGGCCGTATCCTTGGGCGACAAGGTGCAGGGGGAGGTCGAAGCCGAGACGGAAGCGTCCCACCCCAGTCCAGCCCTGGAGGTCGAGGGTGCCCACGGTCCCCAGGACGGCGACCTCGGTGCCGTTGTCTCTTCGATACACCAGAGGGTTGGAGGCATGGTTGTAGAGCGCGGCAAATCCGCCTCCGTCGGGACCGGTGGTGCTGTCCCGAACCCGGACGGTGTCGCGCGCACCGACGGCGGGGGTGAAGGTTTGGGCGTTCACATCCTGGGCGAGCGCAGGTGTCGATGCGGCCGTGCTCCCCAAGAACAGCCCCGCGAGGCGTCGACGTCGCGTTGCCACTGCAAGCAGCGCGATGAACGCGTGGGCGAGAGCGCTCCATGGGGTCGCGGCGACGGAGCATGACCCCCCTGCGAACCGTCCACCAGACAACCCATCCGGTGTGACTGCATCGTTGCGCAGTCCACCACCCTCCGTGGGGGGGTCTGCCTCATCGAATATGTCGACGACTCCATCACCGTCCGAGTCGCGCTCGCAGCTTTCATCGCCGTCTTGGAGCCCATCGGCATCGGTATCGGGGTTGTGGGGGTCGGAGCCGCATCGGATCTCCGCCTGCGTGGACATGCCATCGCCGTCGTCGTCGGGGTCGCAGTAGTCGGGCAGTCCATCGCCATCGCGATCGCCAGACCGCTCTTCTGCATCCGGTAGTCCGTCAGCGTCGAGGTCGTCGGAGTCCCGGCGCCGCTCGGAGTTGCACTCGTGTTCCTGTGCGTCCGTAATGCCATCGCCGTCGGAGTCTGCCTGACTCGGATCGGTGCCGTAGGTCTGTTCCACTCCGTCAGAGAGACCGTCTCCATCTGAGTCACTGCTCAACGGATCCGTGCCGCCTTCGTACTCTTCTCCGTCGCCAATTCCATCATTGTCGGAGTCTGCGTTGGTGGGGTCTGTCCCGAGCTCGAGTACTTCTTGGCCGTCCTCAAGTCCATCTCCGTCGGTGTCTTGCTGGTCCGGGTCTGTGCCGTAGCGCTCCTCCTCCGGGCCGGTAAGGCCGTCGCGGTCAGCATCGATGATGACCGGCTCGCTCCACACATCGGCGAGGTCTGGCGGTGTGCCCGCGGTGGAAGCGTTGGGCACACCGCACAGGTCTGCATCGGTGGCGAGGTCTGCGATGTGTTCCGCACCCCCAGTTGCAGCCGCCACATGCAGCTCAACTTGGTCTGTGACTGCAACGTCGACCGCACTGCGCGGCACCTGGATGTCGAAAAAGTAGTCAGCATCGAGACCGAACTGCTCTCCGCCGTCAACGACCTCCACCACTCGAACCAGGTTGGCGAAGGTACCGACAAGGGTGCTTTCGTCTTGTTGATCTTGCCAGTGTGGGGCTGTCGACGCGTTGCTGCGGTTGTCTACCCAACGAACAGAGGTGTCGGTGTCGGTGTCGGTGGTGCCCTCTCGGGCTCGGGTGGCCTTGATGCCGAACTCGTAGAACGCTTCCGGAGGACTCGCGACATGCAGGAAGACTGACCATGTGCCCACCACTTCGCTTGGATCAGCGTCGACGCGGATGCGGAAGAACAGCGTGTCGGGCTCCGCATACCAGAGCAGGGCTGTCTGTGGGCTGCCGTCTGGAAGACCCGCAGCGTTGCCCACGCAGTCGATGCCTCCGTCGACCCCCGCAAGGTACGGAGCGACGATCTCGCCCCGATCGTCGGAGACGGCCACTTCGCCACCCACCGCGAGGCCTACCCAGGACTGCTCGTCCGGCCAGTCGGCAGAGTGTGCTGCGCCCCCGCACGCCAAGGCTGCAAGGAGACCGACAACAGGCGCTCCGCGCGATAGCACGGGACACTCCATCCGCATGATTACTCCGCGTGTGCCGGGGACATCCGACAAATGTTCCGTGCAGCACGGGGAGTCCACTCGCTATGAAAGGCTTCCCGTTTGTGGCTCGGCACTCGAAGATTCGAGGTTACCACGGCGGGCGGCTGCGTCGCAGCTACGTCCGGA
>CAJWOS010000281.1 GCA_913044235.1 uncultured Pseudomonadota bacterium | reverse complement strand
CACGCCACGCAGCAGCAGACTGTCCACCGGTCTCAAGAAGCCCTTCGATTCGGGCGATATCGTCGGCATATCGCTGTCGGTCACCCTCGGAGACTCGCGAAAGGGCATCCCGCGCCACGGCTGCATCATCCACCCGCACGGACAGCTCCGCGGCCACCACCAGCGCACGTCCATGCAGGGGATTGACGCCGAGCGCCGCCTGCACATTGGCCCGCGCGCCATCCAGATCGCCCTCCGCGAGGGCCGCCGCTGCACCATCGGCCAGCGCATCCGCCTCCGAAGGGGACAGCCGCGACAGCCAATCGCGCACCCAGGCTTCTCCTTGGACGCCGGTGAACTCCGCGACGACCTCACCGTTCATGAAGGCCTTGACCGCAGGGATTCCACGAATCGAGAACCGACGAGCAAGCTCTGGATTCTGGTCGGTGTCGATCTTGGCCAGCCGCCACTCGCCCGCGCCTTCGTCTGCAAGCTTTTCAAGCGTGGGGCCGAGCGTGCGACAGGGACCGCACCACTCCGCCCAGAAGTCCACCACGACCGGCTGACAGTGGGAACGCTCGATAACCGACACTGCGAAATCGGCTTCTTGCACATCGACCACATGAGGTGACATCGCCATCCGGTCCTCCTTGCCGCTTGCTGTGTATCCCAGACACCGGCCCGCACCCCTTCGATGCGCTTCACAAGCGGGTCATCTTCGCGGAGCCACCGCATCGTCTGGCACGCTCGGCCTTCCGAAAGCCCCCTCCGTGTGGGCATCTGGTACCCTGATGCGCAGAACTGGGAGCCCCCTTGGAAGAACTCTGGCTGTACAAAATCATCGGTGTTGGGTTGTACATGTTGGTCCTGCTTGGGATTGGCGTGGCCGCGAGCCGTCGAATGCACGGACTGCGGGACTACTACGCCGCCGATAAAGGGCTCGGATACTGGGCCGTGGCCTTCAGTGCACGGGCGACCGGCGAGTCGGCTTGGCTCCTGCTTGGCCTGACCGGCATGGGGGCCGCCTTGGGTGTGCGGGGATTCTGGGTGGTCCTCGGTGAAGTCCTGGGCGTGGTGGGGGCGTGGGTGCTGATGTCGCGGCGCTTCCACCGACTGACCACCCGCTACGACTCCATCACCGTGCCCGACTACCTCGAGTCGCGCTTCCGCCAAGGCCCCGGTACCTCGCGCAGCCTGCGGGTATTTTCTGCCATCGCACTCACCGTGTTCGTGACCATCTACGTAAGTGCGCAGATCGACGCCACCGGAACCGCTTTCGAGAGCTTTCTGGGCATGGACTGGATGGCTGGGGCACTCCTTGGCTTCGCCGTCGTGATGATCTATGCCACCTCCGGCGGTTTTCTCGCGGTGGTGTGGTCGGACATCTTCCAGGGCGTGCTGATGTTTGTGGGACTCGTGTGCCTGCCGATCGTCGGTCTGGTCGCAATCGGCGGGATGGACACCATGGTGGACAAGCTTGCGGCCACCGATCCCTCACTGCTCATGCTCACCGGCCCGGAGGGGTGGACCGGCCTCACCATGATGTCCACCCTCGGTCTCGCGCTCATCGGCCTCGGCTTCCTGGGATCGCCCCAGATCTTCGTGCGCTTCATCGCCCTGCGCGACGAAGAGGAGATTTCGAAGGGCACTGCTGTGGCCTTTGTCTGGACGCTCCTGGCAGATGGCGGCGCCGTGCTCACGGGAATGGTAGGGCGCGCCTGGCTCACCGGTCCGGGAGAATCTGTCGAAGCGGCACTCGGAAATGGTGGGCAAGACGTCCTGCCCCTGCTCGTCGAGAGCCTCTTGCCCGGGTTCCTGGTCGGTCTATTCATCGCCATCGTGCTGTCGGCCATCATGTCCACCGTAGACTCCTTGCTCGTGGTGGCCAGCAGTGCCGCCGTGCGTGACCTCTACCAAAAGGTCCTGCGCCCCGACCTCACCGACCAACAACTCATCGGAGCATCTCGCTGGGCCACGCTGGGTATTGCCGCATTGGCTCTCGGAATCACCCTGGTCATCGGTGCTCTTGTGGAGGGTCGCACCGTCTTTTGGTTTGTGGTCTTCGGATGGTCCGGAATCGCGGCCACCTTCTGCCCCACGATGATCTTGTCGCTGTACTGGCGCCGCTTCACGGCACGAGGAGCACTCTGGGCCATGATCTCTGGGTTCCTCGGAGTGCCACTGTTCAAATTTGGCGCCACCGCGTTGCCTGGAGCGGGTCCCTACTTCGCGGAGCTTGCAGAGCTCCCGCCGGCCTTCCTGCTCTCCTTCACCGTGGGGATCATCGTCAGTCTTCTCGACACGGCAGGGCAAGCCACTCTGCAGGCCGCGGGCATCGACACGGAGCTCGATGCGGCGAGCCGCTAGCCCTTCCCGGCAGCGTCACCACCAAACACAGCCCTCACAGCACCACGCTCGATCTGCTGGGCACCCCCACAACGGGCGACTCCGAAGTCGCGTGCGTCGAGGACATCGGAGGTTCGGACGGCCAACCCGCCCCATGCGGATGCATCACTCGCCTCAGTTGCCACGACCCGCTTGCAGGCGTGGAATCAACCCATCGAGCACATCCACGATGGTGTCGGGCTCGGACAATGCGTTGGGCCAGTGCGGAGAAAAACGGAGCCGACCATCGGGAATCGCAACCGAGATGCCGTGCTCATCCAACGCAGCATGCAGGGCCACCACATCCACCCCCGAAGGCACATCGAAGCACAACGAAGCAGACCGCCCCACCGGATTCTGAGACCGCAGGCTCGCAAACCCGAGCGAGACCATCCGCGGCTCCAAGTGGTCGTGCCACGCCTGGATGTGGCGGAAGACCGCATCCAGACCGATGGCCTGGACCGTTGCAATCCCCGCTTCCAGCGCGGCAAATAGGGCCACCTGGGGTGCGCTGGCCTCAAACATGTCTGCGGACTGACGGATGGGCCGGTCGTAGCGCAGGTGCCCGGGGCCGGCGAAGAGGAACTCCATGCCGTCCTGGTGACTGAGCCACGACGTGAGGTGCGGTCGCAGCTGCTTCACACGGTGCGGCGCAACATATAGGAATCCCACGCCCTCGAGACCCATCAGCCACTTGTGGCCACCGCATGCCAGGTAGTCCACCGCGGAGACATCGATCGGCGTGGCGCCACAGGCCTGAATCGCGTCGACAAAAATCGCCGCCTGATGTTTGCGGCAGAGCGCACCGAGGGCCTCGATGGGCATGCGGAAGCCGGTCTGAAACTGCACGGCACTCACTGCAACGAGTCTCGCGCCCGCGTTCAGCGCCGCTTCGACCTGGGCAAGGCCGTCGCCTGACGTCGACTCGAACGCGGCCACATCCACCCAGTGCACATGGAGGTCGAACAGGCGGGCTGCATGCAGCCACGGCGTCACGTTCGCCGGGAACTCACCACGCACCAATACGATGCCGTCTCCCGCTCGCCATGGATGCCCCATCGCCACATTGAGGATGCCCGATGAAGTGCCAGCAGTCAGCGCGAGGTCGCGAGCCTCGGCGCCCACCAGGGTGGCCAGCCGCTGCTTGAGTCGGTCGCGCTGCCCGATCCATGGCATCACCGCCCCGAGTCCGAGACAAGCGGAGTCTTCCAGAAACGCTCGGACCGCATGCTGAACGAGCGTGGAAGCCGGTGAGACGGCCGCGTGGTTTGCGTACACGGACGCACGAAGCGTCGGGAACAGCGCGCGCGACCCCAGCTGCGGGATGTGGGTTGCGGCGTCGATTATCCCTGCAAGGGGCGCAGATTCAGGCGAAGGAACGTTCATTTTTGCGCCGTATCCCGTCTCTTCAAGTCGCCGTACAGCGATCACTGTTCGGCTTCATTTGCTCTTTTGCGCCAGCACTTGTGTCGAAAATGTTTGCGTGCTGCGATGCGACATACTGCGAAACCGATTACGCGCTTTCGTGCTCGAAAAGAGCCCAACATTGGGGACTCTGCAAGAGCTGATTTCCCGGCCCCGGTCGAGGTTCGAATCGGCCCCACATCGGGTCGCTCGCTCTCCTTCCGGTAGCCTCAGCCCGCCGAATTCGGCCCCCGAAGACACTTCGACCTCCGAGGTTCATCCATGAAGCGCATTTCCATCGCCACCCTGGCGACTCTCGGCCTCGCCATTCTCGCATGTGGCGGCGGTGACGAAGAGCCCGCCGCAGAGGCCACTACCGCCGGTACCACCGCACCCGCAGCAGAGGAGCCTGCTCCAGAACCGGAGCCGGCACCGGCAGCAGTGAAGTCCGTTCCCGTCACCGACCCCTGGAAGTCCATGGACCTCCCAGTGAACAACGGTACCGTGATGGTTTCCGACAAGACGCACCTGCTTGTTGCATACGATTCAGGCGCCATCAGCACCTACACCACCAGCTACGGTCAGCAGCTCGACAAGCTCGGCTGGCAGAAGAAGGACGACTACTCCGAAGCCGACTTCACTGCCATCCTCTACACCAAGGGCTCCCAGGAGCTGGGCTTCGCAGTCGGTACCATCGAAGGAAAGACGGTCACCTACTTCGAAGACCTCGACGGTGTTCCCGAAGAGGAACGCGTCGTCAAGCGCGGCAACCGCGCTGCATTCGCCAAGCGTATTGAACAACGCGCCCCACCTGCAAGCGAAGGCAGCTCGGCCGGCCAGGGTAACTCCAAGGGCAAGGGCAAGGGCAAGGGCAAGGGCAAGGGCAAGGGCAAGGGCAAGAAGGGCAAGCGCGGTAAGAAGAAGCGCTGATCCCCCCTGGGTTCCACCCACCTCATCCACGGTGTCTGCGACTTGCAGGCACCGTTTTTTTTTGTTCTGCTTTTTTGTGCTGAGAACGACCGAGTCTTCGGCACAGGATTTCCCAAGCCGTCCACCACGCAACGTCCGAGTCTTCAGTTTCGGCGCTATTGATTCTTCGGCTTCAACGCCGTGGAGGTTTCGTTTTTCCGTGACCCCAAAGCCGTAAAGCATCTCGCGTTACGTCCTGCACGCCAATGCGGTCCAGAGGCCGGCTGGAGGGTGCATATGAATCACTCGCGCTTGTGGATCCTCGCAGCGCTGTGCACTGGATGTACGCCGCCGAACTACCACCGATGCGACAAGCCGGGCCGGGTAAGCCTCACGATGCGCGGTACCGGATGGAGCCAGATCGGCGATGAACTCCTGCATATTCGAGTCTTCGACACGCGCGACGACTGGGTGGAGCAGAGCGCCTCCGAGCCGCTGCCTCAGGATGGAAACCTCGAGGTACTCTACGAGTGTGGTCTCGATGAGGGTGTCAACTACAGCGTTGCGCTGTACATCAACACCAACGGCACCGGTGGCTGTCAACGTGCAGATGATTCCTGGAAGCACGATCTTGGCGACACCAGCAACGACGTACTGCTGGAAATCAGCCCCAAGGACCGCTTCAGTTCAGCGGTCTGCGAACAGTTTTAGGGATTCCCGCGCGATGTGGGCTCCCACCAAAGGCTTCAGCTCAGGCCGCCGGCGGCCATGGAAGTCGACCACTGCGAAATGAATCGGGTCCGCCCCCTCACGTTTGCAATCCACCGATCCGACTCTCCAGATGTGATCGTCCGGAGGTCCCGTGAAACACCAAACGACCGCGCTGCCGATAAACCTTGAGCACGAGCGACCGGCACTCATCCGGATTGTCGGCGCCCTCACTTTGCTTGCCGTGACGCTCCAGGTCGCCGCACATTTCGGGATTCAAGCCTGGCTGAATGCGCGCCTGTTTGCCGCAGCAACGCAGACGCCTCCGGCCACGCAGATCGGACCGGATGTCTGGGCAGCGGAAGTCGGTGCTATCGGGCGTGCATCCACCATCAACCTCGAGTCGATGGTCCACGCCGCAAACCACTACGAGCTGTTGGCAATGGCCATCGCTTGGACCATCGCCGGCGCCATGTCTGCCCTGTATCTGCGCATCGACCAGCGACCGCTTGTGGCCAGTGGACACCGACGCCCCGCGTATGCCATCCCGGTGCTCACGCCCGCGCCCCGCTGAGGCCTCGACTGGCGACGGCCCCATCCACCGCCTTCTAGCGAGAGCCCTTCCCAACCATCCCGCCGTTCGACCACGACGGAGCCGAGCGCCCGCGCCGTTCGCAGACTAAGCCGCCCCGGAGCCGTGGTCCTTCGCGGTGATGCTTGGGGAGGCCGTGTGCGTGAAATCCTGAAGTCCGCACTGGCCGGTGACGGCTCGGACGACCACGTAGAGCTGCGGTACCACAGCAAAGTCTTTCGCTCACTGTCCGTACAGAACGGCAAGCTGGAGCGCTCCACAACCCGCCGAAGAGAAGGCGTCGGGGTGCGGATCTTGTCGCGGGGAACCTGGGGCTTCGCAGCTACAGATGATCTCACCATCCCTGGGGTTCGGCGTGCCATCGAGGCAGCCCGAATCGCCGCCCGTGCAACTGCCCATCTCCGAGCCGAGCGCATTGAGCTGGCTCCGGTCCCGCTCGCGGTGGGAGATTTTGCGGAGCCCGGCGTCGACGAAGTGATGCAGCGCTCGCTCGACGCCCGAGTCGCCTTGGTGATCGATGCCGAGCGAAAGGCTCGAGAGGCTGCATCCCAGGTGCAGTCCGCCAGCGCCACCTACAACGAAATCGTTTGCCACAAGGCCATCGTCACGTCTGATGGTGCCGATGTTTCGCTTCGCTTCGCGCGCCCGGAGCTCTATATCGGAGCCGTCGCGAGCGCCGATGGAGCCCGCACCCAGGTGCACGAGTCGGTGGGCGTGACGGGTGGCTGGGAGCAGCTGCTCCAGGTCCCAGTCGACCAACTAGCGGAAAAGAGTGCGCGCACCGCCGTGGATCTCCTCTCGGCAAAACGGATGGATGGCGGACGCTCCACCATCATCCTCGCACCGGCCGTGGTGGGACTGTTGGTGCACGAAGCCATTGGTCACACCGTCGAAGCCGACTTTGTGACCTCCGGCTCCGTGGCGCGTGGCAAGATCGGACAGACCGTCGCCAGTGAGCTTGTGACCTTGTGCGACTCGGGCCGGAGCGAATACGCGCCCGGCGCCGGAGGCACCCTTGCGATCGATGATGAAGGCGTGGTGGCCGGCCGGACCGCAATCATCGAGCGGGGAGTCCTCAAGAGCTACCTGCACGACCGCCAGACAGCGGCCCGCTTTGGGGTGGCCCCCACCGGCAATGCGCGTGCGTGGGAATACTCCGACAAGCCCCTCATTCGAATGCGCAACACCTACTTAGAGCCTGGGGAACGCAGCATCGAAGACATCATCGACAGCACTGAAGATGGCTACCTCCTCGATGGTGCCCGAAACGGTCAAGCGGATGCCACCGGCGAGTTCACGTTCGGGGTCGTGACCGCACGACGCATCCGGCGCGGAAAGCTCGGTGCGCTCATTCGAGGCGTCACGGTCACCGGAAACGCGTTTGACGTGCTTCGAAGTGTGGATGCCGTGAGTCGAGAGTTTCACTGGGATCTCGGCTCGGGCCATTGCGGCAAGGGCCAACCGTCAAAAGTCGATGCGGGCGGCCCCTACATCCGCTGCCAGGCCCTTCTCGGTGGCGTGCAAGCCTGACCATCATGGAGACTCACGTGAAGCATCGCGACCCACGCGCCCATTCCGCGGGCCTACTTGCGCTGTGTCGCCGGGGCGTTGATCGCGCTAGACGGGCCGGCGCTGATCAGGCCGAAGTCTGTGCCGAATGGCAACACGCCAGCGTGGCCTCCATTCAGCAGAACGACTTTGATCAGCTGTCCGATACCGAAGAGACCCTCCTTGGCGTGCGCGTGGTGGTCCACGGGCGACCCGGATTTGCGACCGCGAACCGTGCCGGCGCGCTCGACCGTTCCATCGAAGATGCCATCGCCATCGCTCGCGCCACGGCACCCGATCCCTGGTCTGGCTTCCACGTCGCCCGCGGTGGTCCGATCACGTCCAGTGATGTGAGCGACAATCTCGTGGACATCGACTCCCCTGCCCTGGCACAAGCCGCAGTCGATCGCCTCCGCTCGCTCCGCTCCGCACACCCCATCCTCACCATTGACTCGGGTGACCTCGGCGTGAGCCGAAGCGTCCGCGCCATGGTGTCGAGCGAGGGGGTCGAGGGCTCTTTTTCAGCCACACGGGCCTATGGCAACGTGTTTGGTATGGCGATCGAAGACGACAAGGTCGGCAGCTTCGCCTACGACGGCGCAGTCTGTGGATCCTGGCATGCGCTCGGCCCCGCACTCGACCAGGCATTCGGCCGCTTCGTGCGCCAGGCCGTCGATGCGGTCCGAGCCACTCGCGGAGCATCCTTCCGAGGCGACATCATCCTCATGCCCAGCGCAGCCGCCGATCTACTCATCAGTCCCCTGATGACGGCGCTCAGCGGCGCCCGTGTTCGCCGCGGCCAGAGTCCTTTTGGCGAGAAGGTGGGTGAAGCCATCGCGGCCCCCGCACTCACCATCTTCGACGAAGGTCTTGGCCTGCCCGAGGTCGCCGCATGCCCATTCGACCGTGACGGTGCCGTCCGCACTCGCCGACGCTTGGTGGACTGCGGGGTGTTGCGGGGACTGCTGTACAGTCAATATGAGGCCAATGCCGCCCACACAGAATCCACAGCTTCCGCCCTGGGTGGTGCCAGTCGGGCCCCATATGTGGGCGTGGCCGCATGCTCAGTCAACGCCGGCAGCCTTCCCCTGCAAGCGCTTGAGTCCGCCCAACGGTGCGTGGTCGTTCCCCGATTCGCAGGAACCACCGACCACGTCACGGGAGACTTCTCCGGCGTGGTGAAGGGAGGCTACCTGGTGGAGAACGGTGCGCGCAGACCCATTCACGAGACCACCATCGCCGGAAACGTATACGACTGCCTGCGCAACATCACGGGAATCAGCCAGGAGCGCGAGTCGCTGTCTGGCCACCACCGCCTCCCCTCGTTCCGAGTCGCCAACATTTCGATCACCGCGGGCTGACTCTGCCCAGAGCCGCAAGAGCAGCCCCACCCCGGAGAGACCATGTCCATCGAAGCCACTGTCACCGACGCCATGAAAGCAGCGATGAAGGCCCGTGAGAAGGCCCGCCTGCAAGCACTTCGCAACATCCGGGCAGGGTTTCTGCTCGCTCGGAAGGAAACAGGGGCCGACGCGCTCTCCGATGCCGAGGCCATCGCGGTCCTCAAGCGCTCCGCCAAACGCCTCAAAGACAGCATCCAGGCCTATGAAGAAGGCGGTCGAGCCGACCTCGTAGAGCAGGAGAGCGCAGAGCTGGCCGTGGTCGAAGCGTTCCTCCCCGCCGGCCCGTCCGAAGACGCCGTCCGAGCGTGGGTCGCCGCTGCCATCGCGTCCACCGGCGCCACCTCTCCCCGTGAAATGGGCAAAGTGATGGGCGCCGTCATGAAG
>CAJWOS010000280.1 GCA_913044235.1 uncultured Pseudomonadota bacterium | reverse complement strand
GCTTCTGATGCCGGTGATGTGGTCTTTCCACACTTCGTCCGCCGGATGCACCGTGTCTTCGCGACTCCTCGGATGCAGATCATCACCACGCCCGAGCGGGAAGACGTGGTGCAGCCCGATCCGCTGAGCTCGCTGCTGGAGCGCTCTAGGCGCGGGCCGGAACAGACCCGCTCCGAGGAGGCATCGCAGAGCGTCACGGATCGCGAAGCGGACGCCGGGGCGGACATCGCTGCACCGACGGGGGACCGGTCGAGCGAAGTTCGACCGACCTCCGATGGGGCACGGACAGCCAGTGCGAGTGCCAAGGCCGAGGGGTCGTCTGAGGGATCGCGGAAGAAGACATCGTCCGCTCCTGCTTTGTCAGGCGAGGAGCGCAGTCGTCGCGAGGCGTCTTTCGCCTCGACCGCTCCTGAGCCGGAATCTTCGTCGCCCCGCGATCGCGGAGCGTCACGACCGGCTGGAAGACGGAGGGCTGTGGAAGATGGACCGTCTACCGAACGAAGGGAGGCGCAGAGCGCTCGAAGGCCTGCTGCGGCTGGTATGGCACCACTGCCGAAGGCCTCTCGAGGCGTCTCACCGACCGCTGGACCCGAAGCGGCCGGTGTCCCCGGAGCGCCCCTTGCAGAAGGCAAGCAGGCAGCCGGCGTGCGCGCAGCATCATCGAAGGAGCGAGGCTCCACGGCTCCGGTGGTTTCGGGTGCCGGAGGCCAGCGGGCGGACCGAGTGGCGTCCTCGCAAGCTGAGGCGAGCGTGGCGCCGACATCGCAGTCGGAACCGCTCCGGCGGGAGGCGCGGTCGTCCCAGGAGCAGCGGAGCGCTCCAGATCGCGAGAGGCCCCAGTCGCCGGCGAAACGGGTCACGGGAGCAGGAGCGTCTGCTCAGGAACGGGCGGTCGAAGCGGATCGGGTGGAGCCTGGTGAGGCGGTGGTCTCGGGCGCTGCGCCTGCCGGCGGCTCGCCATCGGAGCGTGAGCGTCGAGCGGTTCCTTCGACATCGGAACGGGCGGTCGAAGCGGGTCGGGTGGAGCCTGGTGAGGCGGCGGCCTCGGGCGCTGCGCCTGCCGGCGGCTCGCCATCGGAGCGTGCGCGTCGAGCGGTTCCTTCGACGTCGGAACGGGCGGTCGAAGCGGAGCGGTTGGGAACCGCGCAGGCTGGCGTGTCCCCGACTGGGCTCGCAAGTGATCCTTCGTCGTTGCCGCGGGTGTGGTTTCGGGGTCTGGATTCGGGGGAGGCAGCCTATCGCTCGGATGACGAAGAGGCCGAGACTGCGCCCGGCGGGATTCCCGAGTGGACCAATATGGAACCGGGTTGGTCGCATCGGGCAGCGGATCGTCCACCGACGACTTGGGATGATGCTGAACAGGAGGCACCCGACTGGAGCACGGTCTCTGGTGGCCGTCCTCGAAACCTACCGGCGCCGTCTTTGCAGGCCGTCTGGCTCACTCGGGGAGAGCCGGAGCAAGAGTCTCGTGCCGCGATCGTGGCGCGTGTATCGAGACGCGATCTGACTGCACGCCTCCGGCGGGCTGAGCGCGATCTTCGAAAGACACGGCGCCAGCTTTTCGACCGCGATGGCGGCCTGACTACGCCTTCTCCGTCGCGCCCGCGCTTTCCCGGAGATCCCACTGCCGAGGCAGCGGAGCAACCGCCGAACCGGGGCGCGTCGTCGAGTGTGCGTTCTGCGCAGCGGCCGCGCTTTCCTGGTGACCCTGAACCGTCGGCACCCGGCGGCGTGCAGTCGAGCGTCGAGTCACCCACGCGCCCTCGGTTTCCGGGTGATCCTCCAACATCGAGGTCGTTTTCGTCGGCCCCCGGCACTGCTGGCGCCGCGTCGTCGAGCGTGCAGTCGCCTACGCGTCCGCGGTTTCCAGGCGAAGCGCCGGGCGCAGCATCGGCCCCGCCCACAGCGGGCGCCGCGAGCGGTGGGTCGTCGAGCGTGCAGTCGCCTGTTCGCCCCAGGTTTCCAGGCGAAGCGCCGGGCGCAGCATCGGCCCCGCCCGTAGCTGGCGCCGTGGGCGGTGGGCAGTCGAGCGTGCAGTCGCCTGCTCGGCCGCGCTTTGCTGGTGACTCCTCACAAGCAGTCGGTGAGCCAGGAGGCAGTGCAGCCGGTACAGCTTCCCCTGCGGATACCGATGCAACCGGCCCTTTTTTCTCTCGTCCTACAGTCACGTCAGCCATGCCTACACAGGCAAAGCTTCCGACGGACGGACGGGAGTATGAGCTGGGACCGGATGGATGGGGCGTCAGGGCGCCTGGGCAGGCGAGTTCGACCGTGGACTCTCCTTGGGCTGGTGGGCCGGTCGGTGAGGCCACACGAACTGCGGGTACAGGGCAGGAACCCTCTGGTCGAGGCGCACCCTTTCCGACGGAGGTCGACCTCTCTCAGGTGCGGCGGGACCCGCTCCGATTCACGGACTTCTGGGGCTCCATACAAGACCGTTCGGTAGACGTCGAGTCGGAGACTCGACCGGACCTTCCTTCGAGCTTCCCATCGGGAGTCCCGCCAGGCTTCCCTTCCGGATCGACGCCGGGCATCTCGCCGGACACTCCTCCAAGCTTTTCTCCGAATGCCTCGCCTGGGGCGGAGTCGGGCTTCCAGCAAGACTCGCCGTCGGACGTTCTGCCAGCGTCTCCAACGACCTTCGGTGGAGACCGACCAACGGATGTTCAGTCCGAGTCGTCGCCGGTCGTGGGTGAGGCTCGCCTGTCTGAGTCGAGTGGGGATGGCGTGTCTGGTGGCCGCCCGACGATAGACGACCCGGCATCCGATGGATCTGGGCAAACACCAAGACGAGATCGGCTGCGATTCAGTGATTTTTGGGGCCAGCGAGCAGGGGAAGGCACAGGCCGACGGGCCGGCGAGGGTACGGCCAAGCCGCCACGTATACCGGCATCACGACCAGCCAGTGCGTCGCCTCCGCAGGCCTCGAGGCCGACTGGAACGTCGAGGTCGCCTGTCCCGCAAGGGGCAGGCTCGTCGCAGACGCAGGCATCGCGACCCGTCGGGGCATCGCGTCGGCCGGCCTCGGGGGTGGACGAGCCACGTTCGCCGACGCGGCGTAGGGACGTTCCGCGTGCCGAAGGTGCGCGGCCCACGAGTCCTGGAACGGATGGCTCGCGAGGGGAGGACGCGCGGTCGTCCGTGCCCCGTACGGAACCTCCAACCACGGACGGTGTGCTGCCGCCGGTTCCTGGTTCGAAAGGTACGCGCACGGATGGTGTTCCTCCGACGGTCTCTGACGCGGAGGGGGCGCGCGCGGATGGAGCACGTCAGCCGGTCGCTGGCTCGGACGACCCTCGAGCCAGTCTGCAAGCGGGAGCCGAGGTAGGACCCAACCAGCCCGAAACCCTCAGCACCGACGCACCGCAGATTCGACGCGATCCGCTTCGCTTCAGTAACTTCTGGGCGAGCCGCGCAGGCACGTCTCCATCGCGCCAGCGATCGGAGTCGACAGGTCTCACCTCTGCGCTGCCCGAGCCATCACTCGACGCCCCTGGAGTCGTTCGTCCGTCCTCGCAAGCGCAAGGCGGTCGAGCTCAAGATGGCGCATTGCGGGTCCGCGCGGGGTCAGGAGGCGCGGCACAAAGCAGCGCTGCGGCAGCCGGCACCGCAGCAAGTGCCTCAGGGGTGGGGGGCACTCCGGCGAGCGGCTCGTCGGCGAGTCGTTCGGCGGCATTTGACACCGCGAGAGGCGGAAACTCGGCTGGGCAGACCTCGGTTGGTGGCACCGCGGGAGGCGCAGCCACTCCAAGCGGTGCGTCTGCGGTGGTTCAGGCACGTGCTGCGGCATCGGGCTCCGCTGTCGCGGGACCTCCGGCGGCGAAAGGTTCTGCTGCGCCGGGTATTGATCAGCCTGGGTTCGATCCGGCTTCGGTGCGCAGGGACCCCCTGCGCTTCACCAATTTCTGGGCAACACACAGCGGGCGAATCGGGTCCTCTGCACCGAGGCTGATGGCGGATGGTACATACGTGTCTTCGGGGGGGGCGCCGTCCGCTGCGGGAAGCGCGGGCACCGAACCGGCGATGGATGGCGAGCGTTCGGGCGCGCCGTCGAGAAAAACCACACGCTCGGGTATCGATATTTCCAAGGTGCGACGGGATCCGTCTCGATTCACAAACTTTTGGGAATCCCGCAGGAAAGGTGCACCGGGATCGGGTGGTCCGAGTGCCTCGAGTCGGAGCGACGAACCGTCTCGCCCGTCTGAATCATCCGACTCTGCGCGCCCCGACTCGAACTCTGAATCGCAGGGATCTCCGGGTCGTCCGTCGTCTTCCAATTTCCCATCGTCACAGGCAGCATCGTGGAAGAGCGAGTCCGCAAGTCCAAGTCGTGGCCCTGCAGAAATCCGTGAGCTTCAAGAACGTGAGATGGTAATCATCCTCCGCGAAATGGCCGCGAACAGCCCCGAGGTTCGCAATCTTATCGAGGACGTGCGGCGGCAGATCGGCCAAGTCAGTCGGCTTCGGGAGCTTAGAAAGCTTTGAGCATGTTTTCTCCCATGATGTTTATGGTTTGGCTGGCGGCCTTTTGCTGGGCGTCGGTTGCCCATGCCCAGGAAGTGCCTCCGGTTCCGATAGTCGACCTCTCTGAGCCAGAAAACGAAGGGCCTCAGCGTCGGCCGATTCCTGCGGTGGTGATCGCGTTCGAGGATCCGCCAATCCACTCGGGCATGCTCGGCGACTGTGATGCTGAGAGTGCCCGTCACGGGAGGTGCATCGAATACGTGCGTCTTCTCGATGCGCCGAGGCGAGACGACGATGCGCGCGTACAGGCGATGTCGGAGCTCTATGCCCAACTCAACGAGGAGCTCGCGCTACGGTGGGCGCGGGCGGAAGCTCCGCTCGGGGGTCCCATCGTCGAGACGGGGTTCACCGACTTCGGACTGCCTCCGGAACACTGGGAGAAAGCCCAGTTGAATCGACACAGTGCAGCACTGCCGCCGGAAGCCTTCTGGCTTGAAGGACGTGACATCCACACCAGTACGGGGCTCTTCCGAGCAGTGGACTTCTATCTGCCGGAAGCGCTTGCCAACGACGTGCCCGTTCCCGCTGCGCTGTCTCTCCTGCAGGGACGCTTCGCGTTGCGGCTTGGGAGCAATGGTCGTCCGTTTGATCATGACGTGATGGACGGTGATGCCCGTAGCTCTGCGCCATTCTTCGAGCAGATGTTTCCGTACTCGGTCGATCAGGAGGTGCTTGCAACCAAGCGCGCCGCCGGTCCGCTCTATCCGCTCCAGGCCTTCCAGTTCCCCGAGCAGCTCGTACAGAACGAAGACAAGGCGACCAGCCGTGAGGATCCCTACCGGCGACCGGTGGTCTTCGAAGCCGACGAGGCGGTGGGTCGGGTGATGTACGAGGCGCACAAACAGTTCGAAAAGTTTGCGCGCTTCCTCAGCGTCACCGTCGCGAGCTACGCGATGAGGGACCACACGCCGAACCAGATGCGGATTCTTACTGCCTTGACGTCGATGATGCGTCACCCGGAGGTGGATGGGAGCACCAGCCTGGCCAATCGGCGTCTGGTGGCCGCGGCTCGAGGTGAAACCGACTCGGACGAGGCGATACTCGCTGCGATTGAGACGGAGTCCCTGGCTCTGGTCGGCGGAGTGCGCCTTCGGACGGAGATGCTCCCGCCCAAGGTTACCGCTTCCTGGATCACTCGGATTCAAGCCGAACATCCTCCCACAGAAGAGCTCCTCAAAGCCTTCGCAGACAAGGCTCTACGCGACAACCAAATGGTGCTTCGGGCAGATGTGCAGCCTCCCAAGAGCATGGATGCCGATGCCATCGACCTCTGGGTTGAGCGGTCTCTTGAGGCCGGTTCGGGGCGCGCCAAGGTGTCTCAGGGCCTCCGGTTGACCTCTCTACGGCTCCTGCTCAACTCGCTCTCATCCTCCGAGCGGGATCGGGTCGAGACCTGGATGCTCCTGGATCATGTTCAGGAAGAGCTCTATCTTCGTATGAGTCGACTTGGCGCTGACCGAGTCACGCCGGAGGACGTGACGGAAATGGGCACGACGGCTTGGCAGGTGTCGCTCGAAGACCACGGTCACAGCTCCTTTCCTGTGCTGCAGGGCCGCCGTGCCATCGATCCAACGGCCATCTGCACGACGCGCCCAGGGCTTGAGGCCATGGATGAGCCTTCGTTCGGCGTGACGCAGCTCGACCTTTTGGTACTCGTAGACGAGGGTACCGACGGCAGACTGGCGAGTCGAGAAGCCGTGATGGAGGCGGCGCGTGACCAGAGCCCGTTCTTCCTGGTGGACGATCCTTTGAACACAGACCCCGTCATTGCGCGGCTGGTCGACGTACCGGGACGCAAGGCCCTGTATCGCGTGCGATGGAACATCTGGACCGGATGGCATGTCCTGTGGGGACTGCAGGAGCTTCCGTCGGGTCGGGAGCGCCTGGTACCGTGGACCACTGCGATCTGCGAAGACACGGTGCTCGCACCCACGCACCTGGTGCCTACGCTGCTGCGTGGCGGTCTACTGGAAGGTCGCCTCTTTCCCACGGAGCCCGTGCGAATCACGGATGTGCGGGAGGACAAACGCCGAGAAGCGCGGGCAGCAAAGCGTGCACGGCGCGGATCCGCTGCTGAGAGGGAGCAAAAAGCCGATGCCAAGGCCGACAAGGCGGCAAAGGGGGCCGACGGGCTTCGCAATCGTGTTGAGGCCTTCCAAGAAGAGGGGGTCGGCGCCCTACGCGGGTCTTCTGGGAACGGTTCGGCTGAGCGTGCCTTCGAAGGGGCGGATTCGTTCGATGATGGCGTTTTCCAGGCCGGTTCCGAAGCGGGCCGCTATCTGCAGGGCCTCGTGCGGGGCGGACTCGTACACGATGAACGCGCGAAAGATGGTTTTTTGGTTTACGCATTCAGCGTCGACCGAGCCAACGAGCGATACGGTTTTGCGCCGCGTCCAATGACGCCGTATGCAGTGCGTGAAGTTCGAGACGAGAACAAGGCGGTCTTGCGGGCATCAGCCTGGGCATCTGTGCTCGTACCGGAAGCCCCACCAAGGCTGGGCACGAACCCGCCGATTCGCCAAGCAGCGATGGCGCCCGCCTATCGGGCCACCAACAACCTGACAGTCGAAGAACAGCCGAGACCGGCCTGGAAGCGCGCCCATCCGATCGACTGGACATTGTCGGGTAGTCTCGGGGGCTTTCCGTTCCGGCAGGTGAATTCGAACTGCTTCGTTCCGAGTGATGATCTCGATGTCTTGGCACCTTGCCCCGACGACGACCCGCTCGTCCTCCATCGTACCAACGGTCTGAGTACAGACATTTCGGCACTCATGACGATGTGGTGGCTGGATTCGCCTCGGCTTGCCATCGAGTGGGGAATCGAGACCCATCTCGATGTTGTTGTACCTGGATCGACGGTCTTCTTTCCGTATGACAACACAGCCAGCCGAAATGATACCATCACCTACGGCCTGACTTTTCGGCCGGCTGCGGGTGTGATTGGTGGGTTGCGGCACGCGCCCCGTCCCATGCCGCTGTACCAGAAACGCAAAAACACTACGCTTTGGGGAGTCCAGGGTGGTGACCTCACGCCGCGCCTGGTGCGGACGCAGTGGGGAATCCGCAGCGGAGTGCTGTTTGGCCCAGGGTACAGCGGCCTCGAGGCGACAGCACTGGCGGAGTGGTGGTGGGGTTGGGCGCTGCGGAGACGACAGGGTCCGCGTGCGCACCTTACGCCGTACCACCCCGCCATGTTGGTCGGCCCCTATGTGCGGGGGCAGTACGCCCGCCCGGTGCCCGGCTTTCAGATGCTGGACGACGGTCAGCCACGCTACTTGAGCTTGGACAGTAGCATGACAGTATTGGTTGGAGCTCGAGTGCACGTTCGAGTGAACCAGAAAGCAAGCCCGCCGGTGATGCCGTGAAAATGCGTCTGCGATTGATTGAGCCCGAAGTTCAGCCGGCGCGGATCGAAGTCTCGGTCGAGATCGGCGAGCCGGTCAGGGTTTATGCCTTGGCGCCCAAGCTCTCGTGGGCAGGGCTTCGAGCCACCGTAGTGCGAACGGGGGCACATCAGCCTCCCCCCGACTCGGTCTTCGTCGGTACTGTGTCCATCCGTGAAGACTTCAATGGTGATCATCGGGTCCACCTGGAGTCCGTTGGTGCCATGGTGGAGGTTCACCACGAGCTGGACTACGGCCGCACCGCTGCGCGGGCCCCTGAAGTGTTGGAGCCAGATGGCTGGATGTCACTGATGCTTCCCGATCTGCGCACCATTCGTGTGGCCCTTCGGCTGGTGCTCGAGACGGTACAAGGAGCGGATGCGACCGTGGGAGGCAGTGGAACACGGCGCTCGAAGGTGGTGCGCGGAGAGTCGGGAATTGCCTGGTTGGTCCCGACCATTTGGACCGTATTCACGGATCAGCAGCAGTTCGTGATGAGCAACATTCGTGCGCTCGGGAAGCGGCTCGGAATCGGTCCGCAGACCATGCAGAGCGTGTTCGTTTTTGCTGGCTTCGCAGCTGCGGCTGGATACGGAATCTGGAGCCAGCGGAGTGCGCGGGCGGATGCGGAAGCTGCGGCCCAGGCATCGCAGGCTGATGCTGCGCGCGCGAACGATGCGATGCAGGCGGCTCTGAGTGCCGAACAGACCTGTCTCACGGAACGTCGGGACATCGCCGCAAAGCTGGGGCTGGAGAGCGAAGCACGGCTGCTTCGCGCGGAGGTCGCGCTGCAACAGTCGGAGGCTGAAGCCATCGCACGCGACCTCGGCGGCCCGCGGTACAGCGACGAGCAGCTGCTGGAGCGCAGTGGCCTTGTCTCAAAGGGCCTGCGGGAAGCGGTGGCGGTTCGAATGGAAGCGCTAAAGATCAAGCCCAAGTCGATCAAGCCCTGCTTGACCGAGGCCTCCAAGTGGACCGAGGACTTGCCGCGGTACGCAGCGTTGTGGCACCCGGACGCGGAGCAGATCTGTCCGCCTGGCTACATGGGCTTTGAGAACAACCTCACGCTCCTGGGACGCTGGGGATTGTCTACGCGGGTGGTGATGCAGTACGGGGTGCAGCTTCCAAACGGGATGAAGGTTCAGACCAACACGGCGGATCTCGAGGACGATCCACGGCAGAACGACCGATGGTCGGCGGCCACACTTGCGGAAGCGCTCCGCGAAACGCAGGCCACCGTGCTCACTGGCGGTGAGGCGCGGCGAGCGACGGTCTGGCCGGAGGAAGCGCAGCTCTGGTCACTGGCTCTGTTTGCTGCCACGAATCGTCTGGCGCGCATCGCAGAAGGCAAGCTCGACTCCGAACACAGGGTGTGCCTGGATGCGGCCATCCGCTCGATTGTGGAGCAACGCGGAG
>CAJWOS010000279.1 GCA_913044235.1 uncultured Pseudomonadota bacterium | reverse complement strand
AGCAGCCATGTCACCGATGCAGAGGTCGCCGCAGACTTCATCAGCTTCAGCGGGATGCCACCCACCATCGTCCGGAGCAACATCGCCCCCGATACCCTTGCTGGCTACGACGGATACGACGTCGTCATCGTGTCGGAGGATGCATCGGACGGTTCCGCATCGGTGATTGGCAACACCTTCGACGCTGCTTCGGTGCTGGCCATGCACGATTTCTGGCGCGCGGGTGGGCATGTGTACTTCGCGCGGGAGGCCGGATCCGATGCGGTAATGAGCGACCTGTACTGGTCGATTTCGGGCACGGTCGACGAGTGGACCGGCCTCACGAGCGTGGCCGAGTCCACCATCATCGAGGCCAACCCCGGCACCCTCTTCGAGGGCACCACGCGCGCGCTGTTGGAGACCGGTGGTGGCACATCTGACCTCGGCAATCCCGTGCTTGCGGCACCGTTCGTGAATGGGTTCAACCTACCCGTGCACACACCGACCGTGGCGATCGTCGTCTTCGCCTGCGAGAGCGACGGCTCAGGGCTGTTGGTGATCGATGGCGACCGTGGCACCCCCTGGTACCGCGCGCCTTCGGCGGTAGTGGATCCAGCGACCGGGACCTTTGGGCCGGCCGTAGGGGATGTGATGGCCGGAGGGCCAGTCTGGTCTCGTCGCGCAGACTGTGCCGACAGCGATGGCGACGGAATCCACAACGGTGTGGAGGGCTACACGGCAGACTCCGACGGCGACGGCACACCCGACTACCTGGACCGCGACTGAGCGGCCTCAGCGTTGGGCGAGCTCAGCTTGCACAGCGGCTTCGGCTTGTTCGGAGAGGGCCTGGACCTCTTCAAGATCAGGCAGCAGCTTGGCGGCCGGTGTGATGATGCGCCGCGCTTCGGCGTTGCGTCCCACTTCGAGCAGCCAGGTGGTGAGCTCGATCCGCACCGGTAGATCGGTGGGACTCAAGCGAAGCGCTTCGATCAGACCGTCGATCGCGGGATCGGCGTCTCCCTGCTCCCAGAGGGTCTCGGCGTGTACGAGGTGCGCCCATGGCTCACCGGGCATGGCGTTCAGCGCACGCAGTGCCTCTTCCTCGGCCGTTTCGGCGCGCCCTTCGGCCAACAGCAACGACGCGCGAGCGAGCGCCAGCTCCGCGTGGTCGGGGTGCGCGAGCAGTCCACGCATGGTGCGTTCCCAAGCAAGCTCGGGCTGTCCAGTGGCCATCGCGGTGCGCACGAGGCCGGCCATGGCCTCGGGGCTCATGGGCTGGAGCGAGAGGGTCTCGGTGTACCAGTCCTCGGCGCTGCTCCACTGGGCACGGCTCGTGAAGATTTCAGCTATGTGGAGGGCGATGGTGCTGGAGGGAGACCGCTGAAAGAGGTCGACGAACTGGTGCAGCGCGTCGTCTTGTTTGCCTTGCGCAAGAGACAGGCTCGCGCGGAGGTGGTCGACGCCCCAGGTGTTGGGCATGTGGGCTTCAAGCACGGCCAGCTGCTTCTGGGCGAGGCCGAACCGTCGTGCACCGATGGCCTGGCGAACCTGCCATGTGAGCGGAATCACGTGAATCACATCCCTTGGATCCACGTCGCCGGCCTCTGCGGAAGGGTCGCCGCCGATGTAGCCGAGCGCCTGCAGCATCGCGAGATCGTCTGGGTCGAGCGTTGCGGAGGGTGCGATGACTTCGTCGAACGTCGCGCGGGTCTTGCCCATGGCCTCCTGCCAAGGCGCAAGGTCGGTCTGCACGTCGGGAATGGGGAGGACTCCAGAGCCCACGAATGGGTAGAACGCGCCATCGACCCCTTCCACGTAGCGACCGGCCTCACCGGTGAGCGCGTAGAGCGGAGACAGACCAAGGGAAAACTGCGCGGTGAGGGCTTCTGACCAGGTCTGAGGGGTGCCTCCCTCCGCCAGATCGCGCCCCATGACCTCCGGATGAATGTCGAGGCCGGCCATGCGCAACAATGTGGGGGCGATGTCGATGTGGCTGACGGGTGTGGACACCCGAGTGCCCGGTGTTGGCCAGGTTGCGTCCATTCCACGGGTTCGGATGATGAGGGGCACGCGGATGGTGCCATCGTGCAGCAGGAATCCGTGGGTCTGCTCTCCGCCATCGCCCAGTCCCTCGCCGTGATCGCTCGTGATGAGCACGATGGAGCGCTGGTGTCGCTCGTCCCACCATGCCAGCAATCGCTCCACCTCGGCGGCCGCGTAGGCAATCTCCCCGTCGTACGGCCGACCGGCGTATTGAGAGGCGAAGGGTTCCGGTGGGTCGTAGGGCCAGTGGGCATCGAACAGGTGAACCCACGAAAACACCGGACCGGCCGGTAGGGCATCCATCCGCTCGATGGCGTCGTCGATCACGTCTCTTGCGCGGCGCTCATCTCGCCAGTCGCGCTGGGTGGGCTGGCGGGGAAGGGGATCGTGGTACAGGTCGAAGCCTTGCGAAAATCCCCAGCGAGCCTGGGTTGGAAAGGCGCTGGTGAACGCCGCGGTGGTCCAGCCGGCGGCGGAAAAGCGCTCCGCAAGTGTGATCGCGTCGTCGCTCAGGATGAAGTCGCCGTTGTCGCGTACGCCGTGAGAGGGAGGGGGGCGCCCGGTCATGATGGTGGAGTGGCTGGGGATCGTGAGTGGGCATGTGGCATAGGCGCGCTCGAAGACCACTCCCTCAGCAGCGAAGCGGTCGTAGATCGGGGTCTCGACCAGGCCGTATCCGTAGGGGGAGAGGTGATCTGCACGGGTGGTGTCGAGCGTGATCAACAGCACCGCGGGACGCGCCTCCGCTGCAGTGTTGGCGGACCGTGTGTACGGGTTTTCGAGCCCACATGCTGTGCCAATCAGCACAGCGGTCACCGGCCATCGCAGCGGTGGCTGCATCGTGTTTCCCTCCGTTGTGGACTCCCTGTCACTTGGTCAGCGTGGAATATCCATCGCACATCCTTTCACATGGATGCACATGTGGTGCCCCTGTTGCTGCGAGCGAGAGAAGGGCAAGCGGGCGGTGGAGCGCTTCGGTGCGCTCAGGCGGGTGGCGAGCTCGGCACGCGAATGGCTTCGTGGGGGGATGGAGCTGTACCGCCATGGAGGATGGCACGGAGGACCTCCACACCGCGCGCGACCCGCGGGGCGGGACGGCTCAGGAAGCTGTTGGCGTCCATGGCCCAGACTGCATCGAGAGACCGCAGCTTGGCCCGGAGGGGGGAGGCTGCGAATGCACTGGCAAATGCGAGGTTCTTCTCGAGGCCGTAGCCGCAGGATCCCATCACGATCACTTCCGGATCGAGTGCGATCAGCTCGTCTTCTGTGAGCCGGCCGCTCTGGGCGCCGGGCTGGCCCTTCACATCGAAGCCCCCTGCCGCAGCCAGCATCTCCGGTACCCAGTGACCCGCGTACCAGAGGGGGTCAGGCCACTCAAGGACCGCCACCCGCCGCGTGCCGGGGGTGTGCCACGGCCCGATGCGGGTCCGCATGTCGGCCGCCACGCGGGCTGCGCGCTCCGGAACGCCAGCCGCATTCGCCACAGTCTGGACATCCGTGATGATGCCTTCGATGTCGTGGGCCTCGAGAGACAGCACGGGTGCACTGCAGACCTGATCGGGAGTGAGCAGGGACACGCTGGCCTCGACTGTCTGCTCGGTCACGGCGCACACCGCACAGACGCCCTGCGTGAGGATCAGGTCTGGCTTCAGCGCCGAGAGCAGGGCACCGTCCACCGCGTAGATGGGCCGCCCTTCGAAGGTGGCCCGGCGCACGGCATCATCGATTTCCTTGGGCGACAAGCCATGCTTGAGGATCGACGACGTGAGCTGTGGAAGGTGCGTAATATTGCTGGGAAAGTCGCACTCATGGCTAATGCCAACGAGCATGTCTCCGAGGTCGAGGGCTCCGACGATTTCGGTGGCGCTGGGAAGCAGGCTGACGATGCGCATGAGGTCTCCGAGCAACATGGAAGCGGTATCCCATCCACCAAGGCGTGGGGGCATTCCCACTCGGAGGGTGGGCAGGAGCGGCCGGGAAGGCAGGGAAGATCCAGGACTCATCGAGACAGACAGGGAGGTGTCTCGCTTGGGAGCGTGGTTCTCGATGATAGACAGGCTACGACGGCGCATGCGTGCTGTTCTTCTCGCCTTCGTTTTCCTATCGACCGCGGTCGGTTGCCACCGGATCGTGGGGACCGAGCCCCCTCCGGAGGGATGGGCCAATGCCGCCCCCACTGTGGTGGAACAGGTGGTGAACAGGGGCGACGATCAGCTCTTGGCAGTCCGTCAGGGCGAGCTCCAAGCCTGGATCAAAGTACCGGCGGTGGGCGCGGATGTGGGGGACTTCGTGCTGCTCAGTCAAGGCGCACCACGGTACGATGTGCCCATTCCGGAGCTTGGCCTCACAGCACCAGTGGTGGTCGACATCGACCGCGTCCAGGTGGTGGATGAAGCCACGGCCGTGCGCACGGTGGCGGCTCAGATTCCGAAAGAGGCCATCCCCATCGCACAGATATACGCGGAGCTGGAGACGCGGGCCAATCAGCCTGTGGTGGTGTACGGAACGGTGGTGAAAGCTCCCAGTGCCGTGGGCTTTACTTGGGTGCACTTGCAGGACGGTACGGGCGATGCTTCGCTCGGTACCCACGACCTCACAGTCCAGACCCGCCAGACGGTTGTGCGCGGACAGCGGGTGGCCTTTCGAGGTGTCCTCCGCCAAGACGTGGACCTTGGCTTTGGCTACCACTACAACGCACTGGTCGAAGACGGTGTCCTGCACGAGTAATTCTACGCATGGGCTGGGGGCGGATGCGCCTCTTCCTGCGCGTTCGAATGTGCAGCCGACCGCTTGCCCTGCGTCGAATATGGCTTGTCGTGTGTGTCCGTAGTGAAGATTGTGCGGGCACTCTGGACACGATGCGTCCGCTGTCTATCGGTCGATTGACGACTTCGATTCTATGTTTGCGACGGGTTCTTTTACGGTATTGGAGTCGAGAAGACTACAGCCGGAGATCCCAATGTCAAATCGTTTTGCATCCCATTTTGTTCGCTTGCTCACCGCTGGCGGAGCCGTTCTCTCCCTTTCAGCGTGCCAGGAGGCTGCGGTCCCCGTGGCCCATGCCGATGATGCCACGGCCGGGGATGCGGTCGCTGATGCGGCAGAAGCGCCCGCTCGTACCACGCCACGAAGCAACCAAGCCTGGTGGCCCGAGACGGTCGACCTGTCGCCCCTGCGAAAGGGCTCGGTCCCGAACCCATACGGCGACGACTTCGACTATGCCGCCGAGTTTTTGAAGCTCGACCTGAAGGCCGTGAAGACAGACCTGGCAGCGGTCCTGACCGACTCCAAGGACTGGTGGCCCGCCGACTACGGCACCTACGGCGGATTCTTCGTTCGCCTCGCCTGGCACAGCGCAGGGACCTACCGGGTCATCGATGGCCGTGGAGGTTCGGATGGTGGCCAGATCCGCTTCGAGCCCCTGAACAGCTGGCCGGACAACACCAACTTGGACAAGGCCCGCCGCTTGCTCCATCCCGTGAAGATGAAGTACGGGAACAGCATCAGCTGGGCCGACCTCATGATTCTTGCAGGCAACGTGGCCATGGAAGAGGCCGGCTTTGAGACGCTCGGATTTGCAGGCGGTCGTGTCGACGACTGGGAGCCCGACCTCGTGTATTGGGGGCCCGAGAACGAGTTTCTCGCTGACCAGCGGTACCACGGTGAGCGAGAGCTGGAAAACCCACTTGCAGCCGTGCAGATGGGATTGATCTACGTGAACCCGGAAGGGCCCAACGGCAACCCCGACCCGCTGGCCGCTGCGCACGACATCCGTGACACTTTTGGGCGCATGGCGATGAATGATGTGGAGACCGTGGCGCTGATCGCCGGTGGACACTCGTTTGGAAAGGCACACGGCGCGCACAGTCCGAAGGATTGTGTGGCGGTTGAGCCCGCTGGTGCCAGTGTGGAGAAGCAGGGCACGGGCTGGCACAACAAATGTGGTGCCGGAAACGGTGCCGACACGGTCACGAGCGGCTTGGAGGGAGCCTGGACCCAGACCCCCGACCGGTGGAGCCATCTGTACTTCACCAACCTGATGTCGGTGAGCTGGGAGAAGACCAAGAGCCCGGCAGGTGCCACCCAGTGGAAGCCTGAAGGCGACATGCTCGCGAACTCGGTGCCGGATGCGCATGATTCTGAGAAGCGCCATCAGCCAGTCATGTTCACCACTGACATGTCGCTGAAGAAGGACCCCGAGTACGCCAAGCTATCGAAGCGATTCCAGGAAAACCCGGCGGAATTCGAGGCGGAGTTCGCCAAGGCCTGGTTCAAGCTCACCCACCGTGACCTCGGGCCGAAGAGTCGCTACCTCGGGCCCGAGATTCCCGAAGAGACCTTCTCTTGGCAAGACCCGATCCCGGCTGTGGACTTCACCGTGGTCGACGCCGCCGATGTCTCCACTCTGAAGGCTGCGATCCAGGCGACGGGCCTGAGCGCTTCCGACCTCGCCAGCGCGGCTTGGGCTTCGGCATCGAGCTACCGTGGCTCCGACATGCGTGGGGGGGCCAATGGCGCTCGCGTCCGTCTGGCGCCGCAGGCCAGCTGGGCGGTCAACAGTCCCGACCGGCTGGGAGCCACCCTGCAACAGCTTGAAGCCGTGCAGCAGAAGTTCAACAAGAAGGCCAAGGGTGGCAAGAAGGTTGCGCTGGCAGACGTCATCGTGCTCGCAGGAGCGGTGGGTGTGGAACAGGCGGCATCCGCCGCGGGAGGCGCGGCCAATGTGTCATTCGCGCCGGGCCGCAACGATGCCACCGCGGAGCAGACCGACGCCACCAGCTTCGGCTACCTCGAGCCGAAGGCCGACGGCTTCCGCAACTACTACGCCGATGGTGCCTACCTGCGCCCTTCCGATGCCCTGATCGACAAGGCTGCGCTGCTCGGGCTCACTCCCTCTGAGATGACGGCTCTTGTGGGGGGGCTTCGGGTGCTGGACATGAATGCGGGTGGTTCCAAGCATGGTGTGTTCACCGACAAGCCCGGAAGCTTGAGCAACGACTTCTTCATCAACCTGCTCGATCAGTCCACCAGCTGGTCACCGAAGGGGGACGGCACATTTGAGGGCAAGGGTCCCGATGGCACCGTGCGCTGGACCGCGACCGAGGTGGATCTGGTCTTCGGCTCGAACAGTGAACTGCGCGCCATTTGCGAAGTGTATTCATATGATCAGGACAAGTTCCAGGCCGACTTCGCCAAGGCGTGGACGAAGGTGATGCAGGCGGATCGTTTCGACCTTCATCGATGATCCCCCTTGTCGGAAGACAACACGGCATGGGAGGGTAGGCCACCCCATGCCGTCGTTGTCCCAACTTCAATACATTGTCGCGGTGGACCGCACCGGCCACTTCGGCCGGGCTGCGGCAAGTTGTGGCGTTTCCCAGCCCACACTCAGCACGCAGATTGCCAAAGCGGAGCAGGAGCTGGGCGCGGTCTTGTTCGATCGAAGGTGCACACCGGTGATGGCCACGGAGGCTGGTGGTCGACTCATCGCGATGGCTCGGGAAGTGGTCTCGGCGCACACACGTCTGATTGCGGCTGCTGAAGATGCCCATCCATTGTCGGGAGCCTTTTCCCTTGGCGTGATCCCCACGCTGGCATCCACGGTGCTGCCTTGGTTTCTGCCCGCGTTCGCAGAGGCCTGTCCTGAGGTCCAGCTGACGGTCTTGGAGCGCACTACCGAAGACATCGTGCATGACCTACTCGAGATGCGTCTCGATGCGGGGCTGCTCGCAACGCCGGTCGGAGAGCCCGGGCTGGCGAACCGCGTCGTCTTTTACGACCCTTTCTATGTCTACGCGAACGAGAGCTCGCCGTTGCTCGCGCGCGACAGCATATCCCTGCCCGACATCGAACATGGCGACCTCTGGCTGCTCGAAGACGGCCACTGCTTTCGAAATCAGGTGGTGCACCTCTGCGGACTGCACAGGCGAGATGTCCTCCGCAATGTGCTCTTCGAGGCCGGCAGCTTCGACACGTTGCGTGCCCTGATCGATCAGGCCGGCGGCCATACCCTCATTCCCGAGACGTATGTGCGCACCCTTCCACGCAGTGTTCAGCTTGCGCAGGTGCGGGCATTCGACGGTGCCGAACCCACGCGGGAAGTGGGCGTGGTTTCCCAGAGGCGGCACTGGAAGTCGGAGCTTCTCGATGCGGTTGCAGGCATTCTTCGTGTGAAGGCGCCGCGCTGTCTCCCTCGAGAGCCGGGTGCCGGTCTTGTGCTTCCCATCGAGGGCTGAGGTGGCGGGAACGCACGCCATAGGGGTGCGCTCCGGGCCGGGATCGCCACCAATCGGGCGGCTACCAGGAGCACTCACCGTCGGCAGGATCCCTGCAGGACGACGCCTCGCAGCGAGGGTGGCAGGCGTCGAGGCCCACGCATTCCAGCTCCTCACCTGAGGTGGCCTCACCAACGAGGAGGGCATCGCGTATCGGCACACAGAACGGCTGGGCATCGAAGTAGCAGTCTTCACACTCGATGTCGTAGGACCGCAGGAAGTTGCACATCTCGAAGGGGTCGTCTGAACCTGCTCCACTGGAGAGGAGCTCGCTCATGTTGCGCACGTCGAGCTGCGCGCTCATCTGGCCCATCATCAGATCGCAGTCCGGGGAGAAGGCACCGTCGAACTGAAACTGGAGGAGCCGGACCTCGATGTCTTCGAGGCGTGCGGAAATGGTGCGCGGCGAGAGCTCGAAGCCGGGGTTGTTCCAGCCTGCTCCTTGGTAGCGCGAGGTCGACCTGCAGTGGTCCTGGCGCGCGCCTGCGGCCGCTGATGTGGTGGCGGCGAGGTCAATGGTCGTGCGCCCGGCCCCCAGCGGAAACACCAGGAGGTCGCTGCTCATGAACGAAAGGAACTGCTCAGCAGTGGTCTCGCCGGGACCCGCATACTGCGCATCCCGAAAGCTCAAGCGGTAGAGCCGTCCCTCGGGGGAACAGGTGATGGGCGTGCCGATTGCACTGGTTTCGAACGGGATGGAGAGACCGGTCGCCCCAGAACACACACTGACATCCAGGGTGTAGCCTGTGGACGGTGCCAGGGGCTGGGTGGGCTTGAAGAGGACTCGCTTCCCGTCATCTTCGGGCTCGAGGGTGCCGTCCACGATGGTTCCGTCGTCCGATACGACTCCGATCCGGACCGTTTCGTCGCGCTCGCTGAGAACGACCTGGAGGGGAGAGCGATAGAACCAATCGGCGCGAGTGGAGCTTGGGTAGGTCTCATCGATGGTGGTGGTGCAGCTCTCTCCATCGGTGCCGCCATCTTCGGTTCCGCCATCTTCGGAGCCGCCATCATCGGTACCGCCGTCGTCGCCGCCGCC
>CAJWOS010000278.1 GCA_913044235.1 uncultured Pseudomonadota bacterium | reverse complement strand
CTTCTGTTCGCCCGACCCGGCAGACACTTCAAGCGGTGCCTGCCGCTCGAGACAGTCTGAGCCCCCCTCGAGGCAGTCCGCGCCCACCAGCAGCAGAGTCTCGTGGCGACCCACAGGCAACGTTCGAACGCCACCAGCCGCCACTTCATCCGAGATGTCTTCTTCATCGAGAAAGACCTGAACATCAACATCGGGGCCTTTATCCGGCAGACCCACTTGCACACTGCGGACAGGCGGGACGGGGATGCGTAGGCTGGAGCCCACCACTGGCGTGGTGATCAGCTCCGAAGTGGACCCGTCGACCATGATCACCACAGCTCCGAGGACGGCCACCGCCATCGCACCCAGGCCAAATCCCCAGCGCGCAAGCCGCGGCGGCTCTCCAGTCGCGCTGGACTCGTCCGACGGAACGTTCGGTACCGATGGACGCGCGTCTGCCCGGAGGAGCTCCGCCAGCTCGTCCGTGACGTGCATCCAGGTTGCGCCTACCGGAGCCTCGGTCTCGGGGATGTTTTCGACCTCGCCTTGCACCCCAATCGTGGGAGACACCGGTGCCGCGGGGTCCGGCAGCAGCTCTGCGCCCAGCCGGACTGGCGGGTCGGTGCGGGCCGGTGCAGCCAGCACAGTCGGGTCTCCCCCCAGCCAGTGCACGAGTGTATCCGCCACAGCGCCCATGTCCGTGGTTCGCTCCGAGGGATTGAAGAGGGTCAGAGACCGACAGACCTCGCGAAGGACCTCTGGCACCTTGGTACCCGGATCGAGGAGGGGCGTGCCTCGCTTCACATCGATCTGCTGCACCACCGACTCTCGCAGGTCCAGCTCGTCGGGTACCGGAAAAGCCATCCGACCCAGGAGAGACTCATAGAGGACAATCCCCAGGGCGTACGCATCCCAGGCAGTGGGATCAACCCCCCGCCCTCCCCACTCGGGCGGCGTGTAGGAAAGCGTTCCGAGCGACCCGCCACGATGGCCCTGGCTCAGAGTCCCCTGCACATTGATGGCCACACCAAAGTCCACCAAGGTGGCGTTTCCGTCGCGCACGATGATGTTGGCGGGCTTCACATCCCGGTGGCGCACCCCACGCGCATGGCAATGCGCCAGAGCCGAAGCAATCTGGGCCGTGATTCGTGCCGCTTCGCGCGGCGGCAGGGGTCCCTTGGTGAGGATCTGAGACAGCGGTACCCCGTTGACAAACGCCATCTCGATGAATGGAGGGGCGGCATCCATCCGGATATTTCGCACCTTCACAATGTGCGGATGCTCAAGCTCGAACAGCAACTCCGCTTCACGAATGAACCGCCGGCGCACCGTGTCCGAGGCCTGAAGATGATTCGCGAGCACCTTGATGGCCGCCTTGATCCGCGGCGCATCCCGGTTGTGACAGCGGTAGACGGTGCCCATTCCACCCGCACCCAAGCGCTTTTCCACGACCCAGATGTCGATGGATTCGGGTTGATTGGAAGAATGTGCATCCATCAGGTTCGATTGCCGCCAAGTTTGGCCGTATCCTACCGGACGCCTGCCGCTACGGCGACTTGACCCTCAACGGGACCCCACGACCCAGCCAACCAAGACACAACAGGGTACGACTCTCCCTGCTACCTTGGTCACCGCTTCGTCGAACTCCGGAGACAGCCTCTTGCCCTCGCTATTGTGCGCAGCAATATGGACTGGGATGGCGTGGGCGACCGATGTCGATGCATGGAGCCCCGGCCCGGCGTCGGGAGAGCTGAGCGACCCACTGTCGGGGCTCACGGCACGCGCGCCCCTCCCAGGGACCACCATGGTCGGCACCTGGTTCCAGCTGGGCCTTCAGCCCCTCTACGGACTCACACCATCCACCCAACAGGGCACCTGGTCTCCAGCCCTCGCCCAGCTGGGCACTGCCGGCCTGTGGGGCGACTGGCGGCCCGATGCGCGACTCCCACTCACCTTTGGGGGTCGGGCGCGCTTTCGATCCCTGGTGGTGCCCACCAACGAAGTGGCCAGCCTCGACCCATCTGCAGGGTGGACCGACGGCACTGCCTGGGTCCGCTGGCACTCGCGCACCTCGGGCGACTTGGGCTGGTCGGCCACCATCGAGGGCTCAGTCGATCCCGACACGCTCATCGGCTCGCCTTCGAGTGGCGACTTGGGCTGGATCACCGGCAGCGGAAACAGCATCGGCTCCTCTGTAGCGGTCCAACAGTCCGTGGCAGATGTGCTCGTGACGAGCCTGGCACTCCACTATGCCTACGACCTGAGAGCACCCGAGTCCCTGCCCAAGCTCGACCAGTACCCTGCTCGGCAGCTGGCCGACGTGCGGGCCGGCGTGGCCTTTCCACGGCCGCGCTTCGCCCTGCTGGCCGAGATCCACACCCGTGGGGCCCACACCGCTCCGCCCTCCAACCCTTCGTATTGGTCACAAGCCACAGAGCTACGGGGCGGGGTGCGCACACGACTCGGCGCTCGGTGGCAGGCCACCACCACTGTGGGGATGGGCCTTCCCTTCTACGACCGGGGCAGTCGTGTGCAACCCAACGGTGCGCCACGCGCCCGCATTGGCCTTGACCTCCGACGGGTCCGTGCGCCGGAGGGCATCACAGCCGACCAGCCACTGGCACCGGGAGAGCTGGTCGTCGCGCCTGTCGACGCCACTGGCACTGCCATCCTGCGCGTGCAAACGCCGGGCCATGCACACCGCGTGGGGCCGAACGGCGAACACATCATTCGGCCCGAGACCAACGTTCCCATCGTGGTCGAGGCCGACGGACGCATCCGACTCACCGCCACGCCACCCACAGATGTCCAGGTCTGGCGACCCGTCTTGCCGCTGCGGGCGGGTGCGGCCCGTCTCGATATCGTTCTCGAAGACACTGCGGCTCGGTCGGTGGTCGCTCGAGCGCTCACCGTCGGAGGCGTCTCGGTCTCGCCAGGGACCACGGGCACCACCGTGACCCTCGAAGGTCTCGCTGAAGGACCGGTTCCTGTCACGGCAGGTGGCCCTCTCTTCCTTCTTGTGAACGATGCACTCACGGCTGGAGCCGACACCGCGCCCGATCGGCTGGTCGTGGAACGACCCGCTGGCGCCACACGCGTTCAGGTCACCGCCGACGGCCAACCCATCGCCAACGCGCCTCTTGCGGCTTGGGATGGACTCGAGCGACAGACCACGACCACCGATGCTGAAGGCTTCGGATTCTTTGTGCTGCCAGTCGGCCTCTGGAAGATCCGGGTCGATGTGGAAGGGAAGGGAAGCCAGGAACAGTCCGTCGACGTCACGGCCGACCCACACCATCTTCAAGAAGTGCCGTTCCGGCTCCTGCCGCGGACAGACGTCCAGAGCACGAACTTGGATGTGATGGTCTTTGACCCGAGCGGCGCTCGCGTCGATCGCGCGACTGTGGTGCTGGGAGACGAAGCCATCGGCGAGACCGCTTCCGGTGGTCATCTCCGCATCGAGCAGCTGCCGGTCACCGAAGAACCGATCTCGATCCGGGGCAACCTCCTCGAGTCGACTCCCGAGCTTCGGGTGCCATGGAGCATCGACGACGACACCCGACTAGGGATCCCGGTGAACTGGCAGCCAGGCGTGGCCCGCATTCGGGTGCGCGACTCCGAGAACCAGGCCATCCCTGACACCCAGGTGCGCATCATTCCCACAAGCGGTGCAGGCGGAGACCCCATCCTTCTCGGCCGCTCAGGCGCCCTCGAGACCGTCCTGGAGCCCGGCGCATACGAAGTCTTGGTGATGGCGCCCGACTACGGCCTGCAGCTCTACGACTTGGTGGTCCCCGCCGAGCCCGGCCAGCGGGTGCTCCTCGACATCCAGCTCCAGCCAGCGGGCGGCGTCGGTACCCAGCTCACCCTCCGCATCGTCGACGAAAACAACCGGCCTGTCGAGAGAGCCCACATCATGGTCGATGGAGAGCTGCTGGCCGCGCCTGCCCACAAGGGACAGTGGAGCATTGAAGCGCTCCCCACTGGGGTGCACGCAGTGGAAGTGGTGAGTGAGATCCACCAGACGTGGACCGGTACCGTGACGCTCGAGACCGAACAGCATCTCGAAGAGACGGTCGTGATGGACACCTTGTCGGGCATTCTCGACACCGTCGCAGTCTACGAGGGGGTGCCTGTTCCCGGCACCGTTCGCATGGTCGGACCCGAAAATCGGCCACCGATTCCGCTGGGCGCAGACGGCAAGCATCGATTCCACCTGTCGAAGGGAGCCTGGGAGGCTGTCTTTGCCGCCCCTGGCTTTGGGATCGACGCACTCGACACGACCGTATTTGAAGACGAGCAGGTCGAGCTGGTGTGGTCTCCCGACCTGCTGGAGCCCAGCTATGCCACCATCGCCCTCCCACCCCGTCCCGTGACCGTCCGTGTGCTCGATCGGGCCACAGGTGAAGCTCTGCCCGCTACGATCCGTGCACTCGGCTCCGACGTGGTGGCACCCGAGCAAGCCACCGCAGACACCCCCGCGGCCCTGAAGCTCGTACCCGGTACTTGGGAGCTCCTCGCCGAAGTCGACGGGCGAGGCGTCACCGGCGGCCGGTTCCTGGTGAGCGCCCTGAAGCCCACCACCGCCATCGACCTGATCGTCCGCGCACCGCGGGTGACGGTGAGTAGTGCCGAAGTGCGCCTCGACGAGCGGATCCTCTTTGCCGTGGGTGAGTCCACCATCGAGCCCGTGTCCATGTCTCTGCTCGACGAGCTGGCACGCACCCTCCTCGTGCATCCCGAGCTCCGACGCGTCGCTGTGGAGGGCCACACCGACGACTCTGGTAGCGACGACCGGAACCTTCGCCTGTCGCGCCAGCGAGCAGACGCCGTGAAGCGAGCACTCGTGTCGCGTGGCGTGGCACCTGGACGACTTGTGGTCGAAGCCTACGGTGCCTCGCGTCCGGTCGGCGACAACATGACCGAGGCCGGTCGGGAGCTCAACCGGCGAGTGGTGGTGCGCATCGTGGAGCGGACCGACCCGAGATAGCGCAGGGGTCAGCGTTCTGGCTGCATCCGGGTTCCTACCTTCTCGTGCGCAGGCTCGATCTGCAGCGGCAAGAGTGCCTGCAGCTTTGCCATGATGGATGTACAGGCCGGGTCTTGCGCCCGGTCGTACTGCTCACAAGGGTCGGCAGACAGGTCGAACAGGGTCCACTCGTCATCGGGTGCAAGCGCAGGCTGGGTGGGATCGAAGAACCGCACCAGCTTCCATTGGATGCGGCGACCATCCTCACCGTCCAAGACGAACACGAGAGACTCTACCGCTCGGTTGCGCGTGCTCGGAGGAACGTACCGAAGGGGCAAGACCGCGCCCAAGGGAGGCACCGCGCGGCCCACAAGCGCCTCCGGCGAGGCACCTCCCAGGATGTGGTCCGAGGTGATGAAGTGGCTCGGCCGGTCCTCAGACACCGCCTCCACATCCTGCCCTGGGAGCCCAGGCGCATCGGAGAATGCCTCGGGTAGCGCGCTGTGCGGAATGCCCATCGAGGCGAGCACCGTGGGTACGAGGTCGAGGTGGGTGGTGGGTCGCTCGCACACCGTGTCCGCGCCCCGACCATCGGCCCGCCGAATCCAAAACGGCACCCGCAGGGTCTCCTCGAACGCATTGTAGAATTTTTGGTGGAGGCCACCATGGGCGCCGAGCAGCTCGCCGTGGTCGGAGGTGAACACCACATCGGTGCTCGCCGAGAGCCCGGTCTCGTCGAGCGCGGCCATCAGCGTGCCAATGTGGTGGTCCGTTCGCCGGAGTAAAGAGGCGTAGAAGCGTCGATAGCGGTCGGGCGTGATCCCGTAGAGGGCGCGGGTGATGGCCGTGGGGGCGTAGGCACGGAAGTAGCCTGTGCGGTAGGCGGTCAGGATGGACGGCTCGGGATCAAGCCGCAGTTGGTCGGTCGGACCAGCACCCATGGGCGGGATGCCATCCAGATCCAACCGCCCCGATGCCCACAGCGACCATGCGGGCCAGAACACGATGTCGTGGGGATTGACCAAGCTCACGACCAGCAGAAAGGGAGGCCGATGTTGGGCCCGGCCCCGCGCACGGAGCCAGCCACACGCCTGCTGCACGAAGCCAGGATCGCGCATCACGCCGCTATGGGCGGGATCGGGACCATGGGGCTCGGGACCCTGCCACCCCGAGAAGCCCCACGGCTCGAGCGCACCATCTTCGGGATGAGACAGGTGCCACTTTCCCACGTAGACCGCTTCGCCACCGGCAGCCTGCACGCGGTGTCCGAGCGTGGGAAGCCGGTCGGGCGGCAGCCAGGTGAGTGCCGGGTCATGGGCCTGCTTGGCCATACCGTCGGTCTGCGTGACGCCATGGACATGCGGCCCGTAGCCGGTGAGGAGGCTCGTGCGACTCGGCACGCAGGCGGTCGTGACGATGCGGTGCTGGGCATATCGGCGGGCGGCCGTTCGCAGCCGACGGCGGTGCGGCAGGGCGCCTCGAAAGCTGCGCAGGCCGTCCGGGTCCCACGGTCCGGTGTCGCGTTCCTCGTCGGTCAGGACCAGCAGCAGGTTGCGCGCCATCGTGTGTCCGTTCGTCTACGGGCCGCCGATCGCCACAGATGAGATGGTGCAGGTGTTCCGACCGGTGGGGGTGACCGTATCGTACTCGAAGTGGGTAAAGGTCACGTCGTCGATGCCATCGCCGTCGATGTCTCCTGTGGCTACGGCCCGACCCTGCCCAGGTAGGCGTGGTTCACGTCGGTGAAGCTGGCCGTGCCGTCATTGAGGAACACGCTGAAGCGGCGCAGCTCGGATGGGAGCAGGATGTCGAGGTGACCGTCGCCGTTGAAGTCTGCCAGCGCGGAGCTCACAAAGTGCGAGGCCTCGGGTGCGATCCAGGCCAGCTCGAAGCCCCCCGCACCATCGTTGAGGTACAGCCATGCGCCCATCTCGCCCACTGCCAGGAAGTCCAGCTCGCCATCGCTGTTCATGTCGCCGGCCTGGATGTCGGAGACCCGCCCGATGCCTTCCGTGTCCGACCAGAGACTGCTGAGGCTCGCTGTGCCGTCTACGTTCATGAGCTGTACATGCCCACCCGTGTATGGGTTCTCCGAGTTGCCCATGAGGAACTCATCAAACCCGTCACCATCAAAGTCTCCAGTGGCAAAGGTGCTCACGCCAACTCGACTCCACTCCTCGACGATTGCGGAGGGCGTGTTCCCGTCGTAGCGGTACAACCCCACATTGAACCAGCTGCCAACAAGCAGCTCCTGGGGAGGCACACCGTCCCAGTCAAACGCCGTGGCTGCCATCTTGCCCCAGGTCTCGGAGGAGCCGCTCGGTCCATTCACCACGTAGATCGGATCGAGCGTGTCGAGTGCCCGAAACAAGCCATCCTGCCAGGCATGTACGTACATCAGGTCGCCTACGATGACGAGCTCTTCCTGCCCGTCGAGGTCCCAGTCTCCGGTGGCGTGGTCCAGGTCGCGGTACGGCGACTCGTAAAAATTCGAGCTCGCGCCCGCGCTGGAGCTCGGGCCGTCGTAGGTATCCGGCGACGTCCACCCCAGCACCCAGTCTCCGGTGTTGTGCAGGATGTAGCCCCGCCCTCGACTGCCATCATTGACCACCATGTCGACGGCGCCGTCCCGGTCCCAGTCCCATGCGGTGAGCGCATACGGTCCGGCGCCACAGTACAGTGAGCTGTCGAGCACAATCTCGGCCAGCAGCGACGTCACGCCGTCTGCATCGCCCGCCAGCACGCCATCGCAGTCCTGATCGATGCCATCCCCCGGTATGTCTTCCGCTCCAGGATAGACCGACGGATCGAGATCGTCGCAGTCGGTGCCCCCGGCATCCGCATCGGCCACGCCATCCCCATCGGCATCGGGACCGTCGATTCCGTCGCAGTCCTGGTCCACGCCATCTACCGATGAGTCCGTGAGTTCCGGCGAGATGGAAGGATCGCTGTCATCGCAGTCGCCATCCGCCGCCGCAACCCCGTCGCCATCTGCATCCACCGCTGTAGTGCCGTCATCGCCCTCGTCGGCACCGCTGTCGTCGGGGACTTCCTCTTCCCCGGTACCCTCGGTGGTCGTGGCATCCGAAGTGGCGGTGGTGCCGTCGTTCTTATCGCTTGTGTAGTGGTTGTGCGTGGTGCTGGAACATCCGGCTTCAGCAAGCAAGAGGACCACAAGGGCGAGGAACCGACGGGAAGGATCGAAGAACATGGCACGACTCCAGCGGGAGCTCGGTCCACAACACACCGAGCGCAGCCGCGAGGATGGACTCTACCAGTCGCTACGAGGAGACCGTCCATCGGCGTGGCCGTCGCGGGGCAGTTCCGGCTCCCAGGCAGCCGGAGAGACCACACTCGATGCACAGTGCACGCCTATCGAGCCATCCCATTGATCGCGCACCTGCTACGGTACCTCCCTACCCACCCAGCCTCTACGCTAGCGAGCGTTCATGTCCACCCAACGCCACCTGCTCGGTCTCGGACTGTGGCTCGTCAGCTGCACGACCCCGTCTGACAAAAGCACACCCGGAACGGTCGAGGCCACCACAGGTTCCACCGACGACAGCACCACGGACGACGGCAACGACGACGGTTCCGGCGACGAAAACGACGACAACGACGACAGTGGCGGCACAGACGAGGAGGCAGACGGCGACGGCGATGGGTACGATGCCGAAGCGGACTGCGACGATCAGAACGCAGACATCCATCCAGGCGCCGATGAGCTCTGCGATGGCGTCGACAACGACTGCGACGGTCTCGTAGACGACGCTGACGACGATGTGACCGGCACCACCACGAGCTACCCAGATGCCGACGGCGACGGGTACGGGGATGCAGAGCTACCGGAGGAGGTCTGCGAGCTCGGCTCCGATCGGGTCACCGACGCCACCGACTGCGACGACACATCGGCAGAAGTCCATCCAGGCGCCACGGAGACCTGGTACGACGGTGTCGACACAGACTGCAGCGGAACCTCTGACTACGACGCCGACGGCGATGGATTCGACTCGGATGCATGGGGCGGCACCGACTGCGACGACACCCTGGCCTCCACCAACCCCGACGCCGCCGAGACCTGGTACGACGGCGTCGACGCAGACTGCAGCGGAACCTCCGACTACGACTACGATGCGGATGGCTACGACGCCAAGGAGTATGGCGGCACCGACTGCGACGATCGGAGCGCGTCGACCTACCCCGGCGCAACCGAGACCTGGTACGACGGCGTCGACGCCGACTGTGCCGGTGACTCCGACTACGACGCCGATGCCGACGGCTTCGACTCGGACGCTCATGGCGGCACCGACTGCGACGACACCAAGGCCGCCATCAACAGCGACGCCGCGGAGACCTGGTACGACGGCGTCGACACAGACTGCAGCGGAACCTCTGACTACGACGCCGACGGCGATGGATTCG